>JASFPU010000300.1:0-4732 GCA_050115855.1 Holophagae bacterium | reverse complement strand
AACGCAACAGAAAACTTTCTCATGAATATCCTCCCTGGGATCGATCCGTGATGGGTTGACTCTCTCGTCCCGAGCCGGAGGTTCAACGCAGGGTCCGGAGCGGGACCACCTTCAATGCCGCTGTCGTCACCTCCTTCGTCCAAACGACGTCACCGTCGCTTCGGTGTCGACTCCCACGGTGCCCTCCACCGGCAGTCGCGCCGACCGCTGAGTTGTCCGAATGCTCTTTACTGTACGGAGTCCGACACCGACGGACAATCATCAGATTTGGGGGTTTTTCTCCCCAATATTGGGGGGTGCCTGGCCGGGCTTTCTGCCCATCGGCTGGACAGCACGGGAGGAATACGGACGGCCGGGCCTCGCGGTGAGACGATCAGATGAGGCCGTCGCGCAGGGCGCGCGCCACCGCCTCGGTCTGACGGGTCACCGCGAGCGTCTCGAAGATGCTGCGGATGTGGCTGCGGACCGTGTTCGGTGTGATGCCGAGGTCGTCCGCCATCTCGCTCGCGGTGGCGCCCGCGGC
The DNA here is from genome assembly GCA_050115855.1 of Holophagae bacterium. Taxonomy (GTDB): domain Bacteria; phylum Acidobacteriota; class Thermoanaerobaculia; order Thermoanaerobaculales; family Sulfomarinibacteraceae; genus JAHECW01. The sequence goes on along the minus strand of JASFPU010000300.1, from coordinate 4,209 downwards.
CATCAGCCGGAGCACCTGGATCTGACGTGTCGTCAGGCTGGACGCCGCGGTGCTGGGAGCCCGTCGGACGGGTGTCGAGCTGAAGGTCTCCATCGAGATCAGCAGCCGGTCCAGTGCGGCGTCGGTCCGACGCCGGCGCAAGCGGGGCCGCATGAGATACACGAGCCGGTGGTCGTCGCTGCCGCTGTCGAACACCACGATGACCGACACGTCGACCCGGGTCCGGGATCGGCCCTCCGGCTCGACGTCGATCTCGAAGGCGGCCGGCGCCTCGCCCGACAGCACCATTTCGTGGAGCCCCGCATGCTGGGACGACAGCAGGTTGCCGTTGGGGTGCCGGCAGCGGAGGAGGTTCTGCAGGTTGCGCCCGATCGCGCCGGTGCCGCCGACCAGCGATGTGAAGGCGTTATTGCACGCGACGATCATGTTGTCCGCCGACGTCGCCACCGCCGGACAGGCGGCCCGCTCCACGATGGCTGTGGCGCGGGGCGAGCACCCGTGCGGAGGATCGTCCTTTGCGATGCGTCGCGAAGCGCGAGGCCTGGCCATGACCAACCCTTCTCACCGACCGTCGGCGACCGATTCTGTTGTCGCGGTGAACAGGGCCACCGCCGCGTGCCCTCCATGAGAACGGGTGCATGATAGCTCAGATCGGGGATGAGCGCCAGCGTTGAGCTCCGGGTGTCCCGAGTGGCGGTGGGACCGCGACCTGGCCGAGCTCGGGCCCACCACCGGCGCCCCGCAGGAGGGTGCCCCGACCACCGTCGACGCAACGGCTGTGTCAAAGCCGGACAGTGGTCGTCGGGGGCGGCGGAGCCGTCGAGACAAAAACGGGCACGACGTTTGCTCTTTCATGGGCAACCGACGCGGCGCACGTCGCGCGGGGCGTGGGGGGCTGAAAGGCCGGGCGATGAACCGAACACTCGACGGAGACATCCAGTACAGCAACGGCGATCTCGAGATCTCTCAGTGCGTCTGGTGCCGGCACCGGTCGTCGAACGGACGACGGTGCCGCGCCTACCCGGATGGGATCCCGGACGCCATCTTGAGGAATCGCCACGACCACCGACTGCCCTACGAGGGAGACTCCGGGCTGCGCTTCGAACCGGAGATCGTCGAGATCGAGTTCGTCGATGTCGCCGAGCCGAACGAGGACATTCCCCTCAGCGTCGAGCTCGCCCTCGCGGTCGCCCGGTCGGGCGGGAGGGTGACCACCGACGACGACGACGACGAGGACGAGTCCGACGGCGACCGGCTGTCGGCCACCGGCTGACCGCCGCCGGCCGATCTGCGCCGTCAGCCCGAGTCCTGCAGGCTGCTGTTCCAGATATCCCGGTGCAGCTCCCAGTAGCCCTGCGGCGAGCGTTTCCAGATCTGCACGTACTTGCCCTGGTCGACGGCTGCGTCGGTTTCCGAGTCGATCAGCTCGAACCGCCCCGCCTTGTACGCCAGGTCACCCTGGACGACCGTCTCGACGTTGTCCAGCTCGAGCCGGGTGGTCGAGGCCGCCAGCAGCCGTTTCCAGTACTCGTAGATGGCGTCGCGGCCGATCACCGCCGCGCCGTTGGGCGGCAGCATGGCGCCGTCCTCCGACCACAGGCCGGCGAGGGTCACCACGTCGCGGTTGTTGAATGCCTCCATCCAGACATCGGTCGCCGTGGTCAGCACCCGCAGGTCCGCCGGTTGATCGGCGACCGTGTTCAGGCGCAGGGTGAGCACCGAATCCGGAGACAGGTCGATCATCTCACCGGTGAGCTGGATGGCGCCCGGCTCGCCGCCGCCCGCGGGGCCGGTCTCGCCGGTGGCGCCGAACAGGTCGGCGGCGCTCGTGGTGGTTCCGACGAGCTCGAGCTTCGCGCCGGTCGTCGGTGTCGCGGTCCACGACGGCTCGGCGCCGACCGTGGCGTCGAACATCGAGCCTGCCGGAACCAGGACCGCGCCGTCCGGGGCGACGAGATCCGACTCGAGCCGACCGCTGAGCCTCTGACCCGCGGTCAGCGTTGCGTCGCCGAGGGGCTGCTCGAGTCGGACCTGGATGACGCTGGTGTCGGTGGCCTGCAGCTCGCCGGGCTCGACCGCGGAAGGCGCGGTCGCACCGGTGCGGGACCCGGGACGTCGGGACGGCGACACCACCGGAGCCGGCGCCGGCTGCTGCGGTGTGACGTACTCCTTTTTCATCGTTCCGACCGGGGACGAGGTTCGACCCGATGCGCAGTCGACGCTGGCCCACCCGCCACGGATCGGGGTCGAACCGCAGTAGGACTCACCGGCGCTGTTGATGTTGTTGAGGTAGTCGAGGATGTTCTGGCAGATCTGTCCCTGCCGGGGGACCACCTGGCAGGTTCCCGAGTAGCGGAAGTTGGCGAAGCAGCAGGCGTCCTTGGGTACCGCCGGTACGGCCTGGCCCTGTGCAGCGACCGGCAGCGCCGCCGCGGCGGCGAGCCCGACGAGGATCGAAATCACGGTCGTGTCGAGCAGTGCGCGCGTCATCGGATGGTCTCCTCGCGGCCCTTCAGGGCCCCCGACGCCCCCAGCATACGGTTCGCGGCGGTCGGGAGCAAGGGGACCACCAATCGCGATCGGCGGTCCGTCGGCGGCGAACGTCCCGATTCCACAACTCACTCGAAAGACGAGTGATACAATCGAACCGTCCGCGGTCGTGCCGAACTGCACTGGAGGTCTCATGAGTTGTCGAGCGAGCGGTCTGTTGGCCGTCGTGGTTCTGTGTGCCGGACCGGTTCTCGGGCAGGACGAGCGGCTCGCCGACGTCGCCGGGAAGATCACCTTGAACCCGGACGCCGTGGTCGCCAAGCAGGGCTTCGCGGACGACCCGCGGGCCGTCATCAAAGCGGACGGCGAGCTGCTCGGATCCATGCTCACCGAATGCCGGGTGACGGCGGATCTGATCGTCGATCTTTTCGACCAGGCCAGGGCGACCTACGTGCCCCCGGACGACGAGATCGCGATCCGGTTGCGCGATGCGTCGGCCGTGCTCGATGACCAGCTCCAGGGCATCGGCCTGCTGCGGTTGTCCGAGTCGTTCAACGGGGTCATGGAAACCGTCCGCCGGACGGCCGACGATTGTGCTGCCGCGTCGGCCGCTGCCCGTACCGTGCTCGTGCGGCGCGGCGCCGCGTTCGACGAGACCGGGGACCTGCTCGCACGCTGTCGCACGCTGCTGACCCGCTCGTCGGAGCAGCTCGACGCGATCGTTGCCGGTTCGTCGGGGCGCGGGACGAGCGCTCTGCCGTCGGCGATGCTGTCGGACGACGAACTCGTCGAACGGGTCTGTGGCGCGCCGCCGTCGCGCGGCGCGGCCGAGGTCGAGGCGTGCCGGTCCCGGCAGTATCGGGCGCTCGCCGCCATCGAGTCGCGCACCGCGGAGAACGAGATGGTCGACGGGGAGATCTTCTCCGAGATTCGTCGTGTGTGCGCCGACAAGCACCCCCGTGACTTCGATCAGCGCGACAGCTGCGAGATGAGCCGGCTGACCGCGATCCGCCTCGAGGCGCGCTGAGCGGTCAGCCAGGCGCGCCGGGCTGCCGCGAGGCGTCGACGATCTCGGCGACCGCCCGACGAAGGTCCGGATCGGCGATGAGATCGAGCAAGGCGGGGTTGGTGCGACACACGCGGGCGAGGTGCATGACCGCCTCGCCGCGGAGATTTCGTGCGTGGAGCCGGGACCCTTGGTCGTGCAGCTCCCGATCCCGGGCGGCGAGCGCCAACCCGAGCCCGAACTCCGCTTCCTCGTGCGGCCAGAGCGCCATGGCGTTGCGGAACGCGGTCTCGGCCGCGGTGCTGTCACCGCGGATCATTCGCGCCTGACCGACCATCCGCCACATCCAGGGACGGGCACTGTCGAGCGCCTGGATCCGAGGCAGGATCTGAGCCTCGACGGCTGCCGCCTGACGGCCGGCCCGCTCGGCGTCGAGCGTCTCGGTCGAAGCCAGCGCGTGGCCCAGACCGCCACGCCACAGGTCCAGAACCATCCGGTTGAGCTGCCAGTACAGACCGATCAAAACCAGCAGGACACCCGCGGCGCCGGCGATCGGGCGCAGCCAGCGCGCGGGCTCGATGACGGTGTCCCGGCCGTTGGACAGCAGGTCGGCGAGCATCAACGAGATCGGGACCAGCCCGACCGCCAGGTGGGTCGGGAAGTGCAGCAGGGCGAACGGCAGCACCGCCGCCAGCGACAGCGCAGGGAGGGGA
>JASFPU010000299.1:0-4743 GCA_050115855.1 Holophagae bacterium | reverse complement strand
GGGGCATCCTCGTCAGCGTCCACGATCGAGTGATCGGCGTACGCCGAGCGCGACGACGTGTAAAGGTAGAGGTCCGCGTGACCGGCGAGCAGGCCCGCCGAGGCGGTGACCCATCGAGGAATGGACGCCGGGTTGTCGATCACCGCGTCCCAGCGACGTCCGGCGGCGATCGCCGCCTCGAGCGACGCCAGATCGCCATCGCGGTCGCCGCGCAGCTTCTCGAGATCTGGAAACAGATGGGTATTGGTGGTACCGCGATTGAACAGCGTCACCTCGTGGCCTCGGGCGACGGCGTACTCGACCATGGGTGGGCCGATCAGACCGGTGCCGCCGAGCACGAGGATCTTGAGCGACGTCGCCGCGCGATCCGTGTCGGCAGAGATCTCGGGCGCTTGACCGGTGAGGCCGGCGGCGCCGGCGGCGAGAATGGAAAGGTGGACGAATTCACGTCGGTTGGTTGGCATCGAGAGCTCTCCATCGCCGAGTGCGGCATGGGGAGACTCTACGTGGGGAGACTCAAATGGTTTGACAGGAGCCGCGGGTACGTCAACAGTGCGGGGTGACGGGGTGAGCACGGGACAGCCTGGTGCCCGGGAGGGAGATCCGGATGGCGAAGCGGCTCAATGGCAAGGTGGCGTTCATCACCGGAGCGTCATCGGGAATCGGCGCGGCCATGGCGCGCGAGTTTGGGCGACGCGGTGCCGATCTGGTGCTCACGGCACGGCGTTGGGAACGGCTCGAGGCGCTCGCGCTCGAGCTCCGCGCTCAGGGACGTCAGGCGGTCGTCGTCCAGTGTGACGTCACGGTCGATGGCGAGCTGGAACGCGCCGTGGCAACCGCGCTGGACGAGCTGGGTCGGATCGACTACGTCGTCGCCAACGCGGGATTCGGCGTCGCGGGGTGGTTTCACCGACGCGACCTCGACGACTACCGCCGCCAGTTCGAGACCAACGTTTTCGGCGTGCTGCGCACTGCATTCGCGACCCGCGACGCGCTCGAAGCGTCGCATGGCTGCCTCGCCGTGATGGGCTCCGTGATGAGCCATGTGTCGCTGCCCGGGACGTCGCCCTACGCCATGAGCAAGCACGCGGTGCGCGCGCTCGCCGTGTCGCTGCGCCACGAGTGGCGCACCCGCGGCGTCGCCGTCACTCTTCTGGCGCCGGGCTTCGTCGACTCGGAGATCCGCCAGGTCGACAACGTCGGGCGGCGCGATCCCGAGGCGCGCGACTCGATTCCGCGCTGGGTCCGGATGCGCACCGACACCGCGGCGCGCAAGCTGGTCGCCGCGGTCGTACGACGCAAACGTGAGCAGGTGATCACGCTGCACGGCCGGGTGGCGGTGTTCCTCGGCCGTCACGCGCCCGGGCTGCTCGACCTGCTGGTCCGGGTGTTCGCGATCAAGGGACGCAAGCAACCCGGTGGGTGACCTGCACATGGTGGCCCTCTAGCGGTCACGGGCGCGTTCAGGTTCAAACCACAGATGGTGAGATTCTCGGTCGATGTTTGTGGGCGCGGGTCTCGCCCGCCAACGATCATAGAGGGCTGGATCGCCTGCGACGGTACGCGCACCGGGGCCGCGAGCGTTCCAAAGCTCAACATCGGCCTTCTGCTCCGCCTCGCCTGCGGTCGAGGCGTCCCAGCGTCACCCGGGCAGCGTGGTCGTACGAAGGAAACCGAAACACCACAGACCACGCTGCCCAGGCGCCGGCGGCCTTCCTGCCGACCGGGAGGTCTGCACGTCGTTGAGGGCTCGGGCTCGGAGGTTGCCCGGCATGACATTGTGTGGAGCGTGCTCGGTGCCGGGATGCGATGCCACACAATGTCAAGCCCGGCACGCCCGCCGGCAGCGATTGAGGTCGCAGGGATCGACGCCGCTGTGAGCCGGAATGGGCGCGTTGAGGCGGACGTGCCGTCTCAAACGATTTGGGGAGGAGCGCGCACCGGTCGTCGCGTCGCCGCTGGCCCAATCATCGTTTGAGGGGGCAATCGCCGAGCCCAGTCGTTTTGGACCCGGGGGCGCGTACCGGTTCGGTACCGCCGGGCGGGATCGTGCACGGGCACGGGAACGGGTCCGGTCTCGGTCTCGGAATCGGAATCGGAATCGGATTCGGACTCGGACGCAGCAGCGGCGTGGTTTGCCACGCCTTCCGAGCTGGGCTACCTTCGCACCGTGAGCGGCGAACTCCCCCAGGTCACGATCTACACCGACGGCGGCTGCCGGCCCAACCCGGGGCCCGGCGGCTGGGCTGCGGTGGTGCTCCGCGCAGGTGCCGCGCCCGTCGAGCTGAGTGGCGGTGATCCCGACGCGACCAACAACCGGATGGAGCTCCGGGCGGCGATCGAGGCGCTGCGCTCGCTCGGTGAGCCGCACCGAGTCGAGCTCGTCACTGACTCGGAGTACCTCCGCAAGGGCGTCACCGAGTGGCTCGACGGCTGGCGGCGTGCGGGATGGAGGACGGCCGGCAAGAAGGAGGTCGCGAATCGGGATCTCTGGCAGGCGCTGTCGGACGAGATCGTCCGTCACCGGATCTCGTGGCGGTGGGTTCGCGGACACACCGGCGATGAGTGGAATGAGCGTGCCGATCGGCTCGCCTCGGCAGCCATCCCGCGGCCGCCGCTCCCGGTCGACGACCCCGATGCGGTCCACCTGTTCACTGCAGTTGCCCATTCGGGCAAGCTCGACGCCGGCGCGTGGGCGGTCGTGATGTCGTGCCGCGGACACGAGAAGGAGCTCAGCGGCCGCCAAGCCGGGGCGTCGGCCAACCGGATGCACCTCACCAGCGCCGGGGTCGGGCTGGCGGAGCTCAACCGGCCGTCGAGGGTCCACCTGTACACCGCGTCCGACTACCTCAAGGACGGCGCTTCCGCATGGATCAAGGGCTGGCGGGCGCGTAACTGGACGACGCGCGACGGCAGGCCGGTCGCCAATCGCGCGCTGTGGCAGCGGCTGGCGACCGTCATGGGTCGGCACGACGTGCATTGGCACGTCGTGTCGCGTGACGAGCTGCCGGAGGAGATGCAGCGAGCCAAGGCGCTCGCCCGCGAGGCTCTGACGGGCGTGGAGGGGGACGATGACGCGCACTGACCGGTCGCGACGACTCGCCATCGTCGCCCCGCTCGTGCTGGTGGTGGCTGGGACGGTGGCCTACTGGGGCACTCTCGACGCCCCCTTCATCTTCGATGACGGGAACGCCATCGTCGACAACCCTCACCTTCGTTCCCTGCTGCCCCTGAGCCGCTCCATGACCGCGCCTGACCAGTCGACCGTGGCCGGACGACCGGTGGCGGCCCTGTCACTGGCGGTCAATTATGCCGTCAGCGGCCTCGAGCCGTGGTCCTACCACGTGACCAACATCGCGATCCACATCGGCGTCGGTCTGCTGCTGTTCGGCATTGTCCGACGGACGCTCGACCGGCTGCATGCCGGCGCCGGCGCCGATCGGCCCGGCCCGTGGTTCGCGCTGGTGGTGGCCGCGGTGTGGCTCGTCCACCCGCTCGACACCGAAGCGGTGACCTACGTCTCGACCCGAACCGAGTCCCTCGCCGGCCTGTTCATGCTCGCAGCCCTGTACTGCCTGATTCGCGGCGTCGACACCGCCCGACCGGCGGCCTGGTGGGGTGGTTGCATCGCGGCCTCGGCCCTGGCCATGGCGACCAAGGAGGTGGCCGTGGCGCTGCCGGCGGTGCTGCTGGCCTGGGACGCAGTCTTCGCCAGCGATGGCTTCGTCGACAGCCTCCGCCGCCGACCCAAACTCTGGGCCGGCGTCGCAGCCACCTGGCTGATCCTGGCGTGGCTGGTTGCTGGCGGCGCTCGCAGCGACACCGTGGGGTTCGGCTTCGAGGACCTGCGGCCCTTCGACTACGCCCGAACGCAGATCGGCGTCATCTGGCACTACCTCCGGCTCGCGGTGTGGCCGCATCCCCTGGCACTCGACTACTTCGACTGGCCCATCGCCCGCCATTGGTCGCCGGCACTGTGGGTCGGAGGAGCGGCCCTTTTGGGTCTCGTTGTGGCTTCGCTGTGGCTCGCGACACGCCGACACTGGCTCGGCTTTGCCGGAATCTGCTTCTTCGCGATCCTCGCCCCGACCTCGAGCGTGGTCCCGATCGTCAGTGAGGTTGTCGCGGAGCGCCGCATGTACATGCCGTTGATGTCGGTCGTTGCCGCGGCGTGTGCCGGGGCGTGGTTGCTGGCGGGGAAGCTGCCGGCAGCACGGCGGCCCGTCGTGCTCGGAGCTGCTGCGGTGCTGGCGTGCTCGGCGTTGGGTGCCGTGACGATCGTGCGCAACGGTCGCTACGGCGACGAGGTCGCGATCTGGGAGGACACAATCCGCACCCGGCCCGGCAACGCCCGGGCGATGCAGAACCTGGGTTTGGCCCTGGTCCAACGCGGCGACACGGCTCGGGCAACAGAGCTCTTCCGGGATGCGCTCGACGCCTTGCCGGGTCCGGTGAATGTCCTCGAAGATCTCGACGGCGTGCTGCTCGACAGTGGCCATGGCGACCAGGGGATCGAGCCGTTGCGGCGAGCCGTGGCCGCGTGCTCGGTCGCCCACGACGCCGTCGAGAATCTCGGTCTTGTCGCCCTCGGCGAGGGGAGGACCGTCGAGGCGCTCAAGCTGCTCCAGCGGGCTGCGGAGCTGGATCCGGAGGACGCGGTGACCCGCGTCAACCTGGCCAAGGCCCGGCTCGTTTCAGCCGACATGGCGGGCGCCATCGCTGAGCTGCGCGAAGCGATCCGGC
>JASFPU010000298.1:0-4768 GCA_050115855.1 Holophagae bacterium | reverse complement strand
CGGATGGGGGGTCAGGCTCAACGGGCCCAATACGCTCTTGCACCCACCGTGGTTCACAGGTTGAGATCGCCCAACGTCGCCGCCTTCAGGGTTCGAGTCACCGATCGGAAGACCATCATCCTTCAGTTCTTTCTGGATGACGATCGCGTCGAAAAGGTGCGGGCGCTCCTGAAAAAGACGGCGGAACGCCGAGGACTGCGATTCTCCGGTCGCCAGGTCGCCACCAACCTGTATCTCTATCGAGTCGAAAGAAAGCCATGATCGTGGCGGCGGTTCCGCTTCTGGTAGCGGCCCTGGGCTCGCTCATCGTCTGGGCGCTGGTCCCTCCGACGATCAGACACTCCGCGCTGTTCGCCTTGGCTGCGGGCCCCGCTGTCGGTTTCGCGCTCGTATCGATGGCGATCGTCGCGAGCTTCGGACTGGGTATGGGGTTCCCATCGACAGCAGCTCTCTGGGGCGTGCTCGCGGTACCGACTGCAATTGCGGTTGGGTGGCACCTGTCACGAAGTGCCCACAGTCCTCACCGTCGGTCACCTCGGACCCGAATGGACCGCGGTGAGATTGTTCTGTGTGTCCTTCTGACCGTCAGTGCTCTCCTGTTCATTTCGAGCGCCATCGTTTCGATCCAGAAGCGGCCACATGGTTCGGCAGACGCAATCAGCATCTGGAACGGGCGGGCTCGCATCCTCTACCGGGCGGGAAATAACGCCGAAGAGGTTTTTCGCAAGCTCAAGCACGGTCACCCGGACTATCCACTTTTCCTTTCGGGAACGATTGCCGGCCAATTTCAAATGGCCGGGCACGAGAGTCCTCGGATCCCACAGTCAATCAGCGTTGTTCTCGCCACAGCATGCGTCGGCGCCGCCGCCCTCGCGCTACTGTGTTGGGCAGGACGAAAGAGCGCATTGATCGGGTGCTCGATTCTGCTGGTCACCCCGGCCTTCAACAAGTGGTCGGTCAGTCAGAACTCGGATATCCCGTTGGCGTATGTCGCGGTGCTCGCCCTGCTGGCGCTATCATGTGCAGCCGATCGGCAACCTGGCCAGATCGACAGAACCGTTCTCCTGTTGACCGGATTCCTCGTCGGGTTGCTCGTATGGATCAAGGACGAGGGCATCGTCCTGGCCTGCGCACTACTGGGCGGCGCTTTGATCGTCCTGGTCTTCGATCGGGAAAGAAAACAGCGCTGGCGCTGTGTCGCATGGATGATCCCCGGTCTCGCTGTGCCGGTTCTCACGACGGCCGTCTTCAAGATTTCGTGGGTGACGACGAGCCAGATTGTGCAAGTGGCAGAAGGTAACGCCCTGGAGAACTTCATTGCATGGGATCGTTGGTCGAGCGTGGCCAAGGCGTTCCTGACCGAGTTCAGCCCGATCCACGAGGCACGCGCATGGGGATTCGCTTGGCTTGCGATGGGCCTGCTCGCCGCATGGCGCTGGCGGTCTCTCTGGAGCGGTTCGACCCAACGCCTGGCGACGGCGACAGTCGTACTAGCCTGGATTGGCTACTTCACGATCTACCTGTTGACGCCGCAGCCGCTCGACTGGCATCTTCGCACGTCCGTCCAGCGTCTCTTCCTTCAGCTGTTCCCCCTGTCGATCGCATGGATCGGGGCACTTTTCGGACAAGGCGGGAGCCGGTCCTGCTGAAGACGTGTGTCGGTCCGGTCACGATGCGACGGGGATCGCAACCCCTCGCCCTGCCCTGTCCCGAGGATCGAGGACGGATTCGCCAGGCTTGATGAAAGAACATCGGGAGCCAGGATGGGGTCCCTGAGCTGGTGAAGCGACAGATCGGCGTGACGCTGGAGAGCCGGCGAAGGAAGCTGTGGCGTTGCCAGGTGCCAACAAGGTCGCGGATCGTGTCATACGCACGGGTGGTGTCATCCCCGACTCATCTGATCGCGTCCCTCTTCCGCAGGCTTCGCGTGGCGCACACCTGAGAACCCATTCGTAACCGGCTGCCTGGTGCTTCCCACTTCTCCGATCCGCGGTCGTCCACTCGATCGACCCTCAGGCAGCGAAGCCATGCGCCTGATGAGGGGGATTCGCGAGGTCTGCACGCCTGACTCTTCTGCGACCCGGTCGGGTCACCGCTTGGATCTTCCCGACACCCGTCCTGGGTCCGGCCTCATCCGATCGAGAATCGCCCCGAGTAAACCACCGACGATAAGTACCGCCATGCCGAGCGTCGCAACGCGCATGCGATTTCCCTCCTGGGCATCGGTGAGCGTCACGACAACGATTTGCCACAGGAGGATCCAACAGCTCAGCAGCAGGAGGGCACCCCGGATCTCCCCAGCGTTCACCTGCCGACCGCCGATCGCGAACGCGGCGATGACAGCGAAAGGCAAAAGAAGACCGAGCACGGTGATCTCGATCGGATCAGCGCCCCTTACCGGAATCGCGAACACCGACCGATGGAGCGGTTCAAGAAACGACCTCGCGTACTGCTGCCACGCAAGGCTGTCGCGAGGACCGTCAAGAACCTCGCCGTAAGGTTTGATGAATGTCGGTCGCACGACCCATGCATAGTTTCTTAGGAGTATTCCGGGCATGCGACTGGGATTCTGCAGGCGCCACCGAACCGCCTCTCGCTGCAGAACCGGACCGTCCAGCAGGAACGCATAGTGGTTTCCGTTCAAGCCGTATGCCGTGCGAACATCGCAAACCTGCGCCGGACAGTCGAGGCGCTGCACCTCGATCGGTGGAGCAGCACGAATCTGGCACGGCGTAGGGCACTCATCATGCTTCGCCAGGCCTCGCAGCTCGGCGATGTTCTCACCCTTGGAGATCGGGATCCCCCGCGCAAGGTTGTAGCCCTTCCATGATGAGAACGTCCACTGACCGAAGACCAGCGCGTTCTTCAGCGGCCAGAGTGCGCCGAGCACGATGAACATCGCCATGATCCCCACCAGTCCCGTGACCTGTCGTGGCCCTGGTGTGCCGATCTTCAGGAACATCAGGAGGCACCCGACAAGCAACACTATGCCGAAGATCGGCGGATACAAGCTCCGCAGCAGATGAACCGACAGCAGTGAGGCCGAACCGGCAGCTAACCACCTCCGCCGGCCGCTGGTCAGAAATCTCGCCAGACACCAGAGAACCACGAGGAAAAGAAACAGCAAGAGGAAGGGATAGAAAAATCGGAAGCGGAAGACCCAATACGCCGGCTGCGCGACGAGGAGCACCGTCAGAGCTCCGGCAAGCCACCGTCGCGCGGTCACGGTTTTCGCCAGGTCGAAAAAAACCAGAACGGTAAGGCCGTTCACGAGGGCCATGACCGCTCCGGCGAGCGCGTCCTCAGAGCACCCGATCGACTCGGACAGCCCCGCCAGAACGGCGGCAGCGAGATTGAGAAGTGGTGGCTGACTGTGCAGCAACCACACCGATCGTATCGGCTCCTCCAGGAGCCAATTTCGATCTAATAGCTGCCAGAGGAACCAGGGGACCCTGGTCTGAAAGCCCATCTGGCGGGACGCTACCTCCATCGCGACGACGATCACGATCAGGAAACCGACCGTCGCCCACCTCGCGAGCGACGCCGTCGTCGACGGATGGTCTCTCTCCATCGATGCTGTCGGTCCCTTCGCCATGTCTCCGCCAATCATAAACAACCCCGGATCCGACCTACGAGTCGGATGAGATGTTTCCGAGCCGACCCCGGACAGCCCAGCCGGTCGGGATCGGGCACGCCGCCACCGGATCCTCGAGCGGATGGAGGGCGTCACCCGCGATCTCGAGCGGACCCTGCGTCGCTCCTGGGGGCCGCCCGATCTGGCCACCGACCGGCACGTGGTGTGGGATCTCGAGCGCGTCCGGAGTGGCGCCCGGCTCAGTCGCTGACGTAGCCGAGCGCCCGCAGCTGGTCGCGGGTCGACTCGTCGAGCTCGCCGCGATCGACCGGTGTCGCGAACACCCGGCGGGCGTCGACGGCGGCGAGGTGAGCGAGCAGGGCAGCGACCGTCTCGGGGTGCTCCGTCGCGACATCGACGGTTTCGCCGGGATCGCTCGCGAGATCGAACAGCCGCGGTGCGCCTCCGACATCGTCGACCAGCAGCTTCCAGCGGCCGGAGCGCACCGCGCGCTCGTCCCGCCGCGCAGCGAAGATCGGCGCCGGTCGGTCGGCCAGCAGATCGGCGCCGTCGACATCCTCGGCGGTCTCGAGCCCGAGCAGCGCGACCACGGTCGGCACGATGTCGACCGTCGACACCGGCCGGTCGACGGTCGCCGCGGGCAGACCGGGCGCCGCGATCATCAGCGGCACGGCGATCTGATCCTCGGTCAACCCGTTGGCGTGGCTGAAGAAGAAGCCGTGGTCGTCGAGCAGCGCCTCGCCGTGGTCGGCGGTGACTGCGACCACCGCGTTGTCGAGCAGCTCGTCGGCGCGCAATCGATCGAGCATGTCGCCGATCCCGGCGTCGACGCAGCGCACCTCGGCGGCGTAGCGCAGCAGGTAGTCGCGACCATCGGTGGGCGGCGGCCGGAAGCCGATCGTCTGGTAGAACGGCACCGCGCCGTGGCCACCGTTCCTACCCTCGGGTTGGATGTCGACCGGCACCGGCTCGCCGAACGCGTCGATGTCGAACAACGCCTGACATTCGGGCAGTGGTTGGTACGGTCCGTGGGGCTCCATGTAGTGCAGCCAGAGGAAGACCCGTCGACCCGGATTGACCGTGCGCAGCCATTCGATCGCCCTGTGGTTGACCGACGACGCCTTGGCGGTCCGGTAGTCGCGTGGACGGGGCAGCAGCTCGTAGTGGTCGAAG
>JASFPU010000297.1:0-4777 GCA_050115855.1 Holophagae bacterium | reverse complement strand
TGGCGGCTCCTCCACCCTTCGCGCTGAGATCCAGCGTAGGGGCGGGGTTGATCCCCGCCCGCTCGCGCTGCAACGCCTCGATCCCCGCGAGTTCAATCGCCGCCGGCGGGCGTGCCGGGCACGGAGTTGTGCCTGTACGACATTCCGGCGAAGAGCTCGATGCGCACAACTCCGATGCCGGGCCACCCGCGCTCGGCTGGCGAGCGAGTCACGCCGAGATCGCGAAGCGAGGTCGGCACTGACCGCAGCCAGGCGAGGGTGGGACGCCGCGCGCAAGGCGCGCGAGCAACCCCGAGCCCGAGCACCGAACTTCGGGCAGCCACTCCGGCCAGCAGGAAGGCCGCCGGCGCCCGGGCAGCGTGGTCTGTGTTGTCTCGGCTTCCTCCGCACGACCACGCTGCCCGGGTGACGTTGGGCCGCCTCCGCCGCACGGCGGGGCGGCCCAGAAGGCCGATGGGGATTCCCCCCGACTACTCCATCACCCCCGTGGTCGTCCGGTTGTGCTGCCGGTCGATCGCCCGTACCACCACCAGGTCGCCGTCCTCCCGGCGCTCGAAGGTGAAGGTCTCATCCGTCCCGTCAAGCACGCCGTCCTCGGCGGCGAGGGGCCGCCAGCGGTCCCCGCTACGCGACCACTCGACCTGAGCGATGGGGCTCGACGCGTCGACGACGCGAACCGTCCACGTGTCGCCATCGGCATCGAGCTCGATGCGCGGAGGCGTGTTGTCGACCGTGAACCACCGACTGATCTGCGTTGTCTCGAGCGCGGCGCCGGGGTTGGTCGGCTCGTCGGACGCCGTGACGACGAATCGGTAGCTGCCGTCGGGCAGTGCCGTGGTGTCGACCGCGAGCTGAGTGCCCTCGATCCGCTCGCGAATCGGCAGCCGGACGCCCGATCGGCTCTCCACGTCGAGTCGGAATCGCAACGGCTCCTCGTTCGGGTCGTCGGCTTCCCAGCTCACGGTTCGGTAGCCGACACGGTAGTACTTCTTGCCCTTGGCCTGCGCCGCTTGCTTCTTCTTCGATTCGTCGATGACGGTGAAAATTCCGCTGACATCGGGGTGCTCGGCGTCGATCACCGGACCGCTCGGCGGCGGCGAGGCGAGGTAGACCACCGCCGGTTCCTCGACCTCCACTCGACTCACCCTGGGCGGCAGGTTGATCTCTGCCATGGCGATCTCGAGCCGTTCGATCGAGGCGCCGACCGGGATTTCGAGCTCCCACTGCAGCGTCCGTGCCGGCGCCAGCGGCACGCGACCGGCCGCCGCCGGCGACCAGTCGGTCCACGGCAGCCAGGACCGATCCGGCTTCTCGCTCGCTCCGGTCCGGAATCGGATGCGCACGCCGTCGACCTCGGGCTCGATCCGGTACTCACCGAAACGCGCGGGCCTGGGCAGGCGCTGCGCCGAGCTCCGGTAGCGGCCGGCTCCGTCGCCGCCGGCCCGCCGGACCAGGACCGACGCCGGGCCCTGCGCGAGCAGAATCCTGCCGTCGTCGACGATGCCGACGACCTGGACGGCGTCGACGCTGGCCAGACGCGCACCGCCATCGCCGACGAATCGCCAGACCTCGCCCTCGAAACCGGTGCCGACGAGGATGCCCTCGCCGTCCCGGGCCAGCGACGTCGCGACCTGTCGCGTGAACCGGTGGACGCTCAACAGCGCCCCTTCGGGCGTCAACCGAACCACCTCGGAGGTTGCCGTCGCGCCGTTGACCTTGGGCAGATCGAGATCGAGCGACGCCGTCTCCGTGGTGACCGTGACGCTCCCGTCGCTGGGCGTGTTCGAGCCGTTCGCGTCGCTCTTCGACGGCTGCGAGCTGACCGGCTCGCCGACCAGCGCGACCGCCCACACCGACCCGTCGTCCGCCGCCACCATGTCGGTGATTTCGGTGAACTTGCTGTCGGTGAGAAGGCTCATACCTCCGTCGCGGTCAACGGCGACAATCAGCCCCTTGCCCGACGTGCCGACCAGCAGCCGCCCACCCGCCACCTCGAGGGACCGGGCGTAGACGTCCGGCAGCTCAAGCCAGCGCCGGAACCCGTTCGGGCCGAGCCGGAACAACGCCGCCGGCGAGCCGGCCGCGGCGATCACCGCCCCGTCGTACACAGCGAGATCCCAGATCCCGCCGTCACCGAGCCGACCGACCTCCTCGAGGCGGCGGTCGGCGTACCGGTACAGCACACCCGGAGCGACGGTCGCCACCAGGACTCCGTCGGCTGTCGGCAAAACCGCCGTCACCTGCTCCCCCGGTACGTCGGCGAGCAGCGTGGCGTTCCGGCCGTCGATCCGGTACAGACGGGCCGGATGCCCGGTGCCGACGATCAGCGAACCGTCGCTGTCGAGGCCTCCCGCGATCACTACGGGCTCGTCGAGGGTCGCCGTGGTGCGCCAGCCCGGCACGCCTTCGAGCCGACCGTCATCGGTGATCGCGACTCCGTCGCCGCGACCCTCGAGCAGCTCCGCCGCGGTATCGACGACCACCCGGCGGGTCGGCGCCGCCGCCGCGAACGACACGACCGCCAGCACCGCCACCAGGAACAGAATCGGGACTCGTCTCATGGCACCTCCGGTCGGGTCATGGGTTGCTCGCTGCGCACCTCCAGCTCGATGCGCTCGGCGCCGGCCAGCGCCATGTCGAGCTCTTCGACTCGCCGGTCCACCACGGCGTACGACGTCGTGGTCAGCGCGGGACCGAGCCCCGCTTTCAGCTGGAGCGCGACGGTCGGCGGTACCTCGACATGACCCCCGTTGAGTGCGACACCGAGCTGCCGCCGCTCCAACGCGACGACGAGTGACGACGACGGCAGCAGCGAGTTCACGAGGTCGATCTCGTCGTCGAACGAACCGGGAGAAACGGGCCGCATGCCGAGATCGTACAGCGTCCAGGACGCGCCGTCGGCGACCACCAGATCGAGCTGTCCGTCCGGCAGCTCCGCCGGCACCCGGATCGTGATTTCGCGGCTGACGTCGGCCCCGCGGTGGGGGCGAATTCTGACACGCACCGGAAGCTCATCACCGGGTCGGACGATCCGCCGGTCGACGACAGCGTCGATCAGCTCGGCGGCCCGCAGCCGCTCGGTCGACCGCAGCTCGACGGCGACGCCGTCGAGCTGCGGCGGATCGAAGGCCGAGTTTTCAAAGTAGGCCGTGAGAGCGGCCGCCAGGGCGGCCGCTTGAGCCGGCGCCTCTCCTGACGCCACCGTCTCCCGGTAGACGACCGGACGGCGGTCGTGGTACCGCAGCTCGATCTCGACGTCGAGGGTCTGATCGCCGAACAGCCGGCCACGCGCCGCCTGGCTGGCCTGGACGACGTAGGCAACGAGAAACGGTGACAATGTCGGGTGCCGCACCGCACGGAAGTCGTACTGACGGTCGTCGACCACCACGGACATCGGTACCAACGGCGTCGGCTCGCCGATCCGGCCCCAGATGCCCCTCGACCGGTCGCTGAAGAAGCTGCCGACGATCGGCCCCACCGTGAAGAACTTGAACGAGCTCGCCTGGCTCGGCAGCACCGAGACGACGCGGGCGCGCGCCATGGGCAGCGCGAGATCACCACCACCCAGGAACGGGTGTCCGAAGGCCCATACCTGGTCGCCCCGGACCTCGGTCACCGTGCCGCCGGCCGCGACCACGGCGTCGCCGTCGACCAGCACGCCGGCCACCATGTCGCCAGGTTGCAGCGCCCCTGATTCGACCGAGCCCGTGCTGCCGCCAGGTACGCTGACCCAGCCGAGCCGCTCGATGCCGGTCGCCAGCCAGCCCGAGCCGGTCGGCTGCCAACCGCCCGACATGACGACCGGCGTGGTCAGGCCACCGGACGGCGCACCGGTGTCGGGCAGCAACCAATCCGTCAGTGTCTCGCCGAGCGTGGCCTCACGAGCGGCGTCCAACAGTCCGGCCATCGCCGGCCGACCGGCCGAGCCGGTCGCCGACTCGGTGTCGGTCGGGCCCGACAGGTTCTCCATCCGGACGAACGGCGTCACACCCCCGATCGGCTCCTTGGCAAATGGCCAGCCGAAGGCGAGCGCCCCGACCAGTCGGCCGCCGACGTAGACCGGGGACCCGCTCATGCCGGCGATGATGCCGGTGTGGCGCAGACGGTCGTCGTCCAGCCGCACCAGAACCATCTCGCCCTCCGGCGTCCAGGGGCCGACCGAGCCGATCACCGTGAGCGGGATCTCGAGCCGCTCGCCGCCGTCCATCTCGGTGACGCAGACACCGGAGCTGCCCGGCGCCACGTCGGCCGGGTCGATTGCCTCGACGGCCCAGACGCAGGGCGCTGCGAACGCGAGCAGAACTGCCGCCCATCGGATCGTGGTCACGCTCTCCAATCCCCTTTCCGGCCGCTCGTCGATACGGCATACCCGCCACGGTGAACACGCTCGAGGTTGATTCCATTCGAACGATCGACCAGCCGGCCGCGGTCGGGGCGCCGCGCTCGGCTCACGACCGCCCGCCGCCCCATGGTACGAAAGCCGGGTTCGGAGGTTCCCGAGATTGACTGTTGATGGTGTGTTTTCATACAATTGATAGTCCGGAAAGAAACATGGAAGAAGCCGTCCACCCGCATCCGTCGATGGTCGAGAGCCTGGTCGAGCTCGCACGCCGGCTGCACGCTGTGGGCCGGTCGTCCGAGGCGGCCGAGCTGCTCGAGATCGTCGCTGCGTTGTCGCCGCGCGGACCGCAGCTGCGCAAGGAGGCGGCGCGATTCCGGACCTTCGATCGGGCCGACGATTTCGAGCGCGAGTTCAAACGGCGCAATCTCGAAGCCT
>JASFPU010000296.1:0-4792 GCA_050115855.1 Holophagae bacterium | reverse complement strand
GGTCCCGTGCGCCCGGCGGCCCCCACCCCCCCCCCCACGACGGGTTCCTCCGATTCACCTCGATCGGCCTCGGCGCAGCCTGACGCTCAGTTTCCTAAAACCTTCTGATCCAGTATCATGCACGGTACGTGAAAGCCCGATTGCGAGCCACGGGGCGCTTGACAACGATGCCGCAGCGCGTTACAACGGTGGCGAGGGCGCGGTGCGCCCGGCGAACACGAAGCAACAGGAGTCCGGAGATGATTCGACTCATCAAGAGATACGGCAGCCGCAAGCTGTATGACACCGAGGAAAGCCGATACGTCGCACTCGACGAGCTCGCAGGCTGGATCCGTACCGGGCAACAGATCAAGGTCATCGACAACAAGAGCGCCGAAGACGTCACCGCTCAGACGCTCACCCAGATCATCTCCGAAGAGGGCCGGAAGGGCACCTCGCTGCTGCCCAACGAGCTGCTGCACGAGCTCATCCGCGCCGGCGAGAAGGCGGTCTCGAGCGGTGTCGAGCAGCTCCAGCACCGCATGGACCGGCTCGTCCAGGCATCGATGGACCGGATCGGGCCGGTCCGCCGTGCTCGGGAGGAGATGGCGCTGCTGCGCGAACGACTCGAAGAGCTCGAAGCCTCCCTCGCGGCCTTCGAAACCGAACGCCGCGAGTCGCCCGGCAGCGCGGAGGATCGTCAGAAGAACTCGAAGGAGTGACCATGACGGTTCCGGGATCGTCCGCCAGGAGGCCGGCCCGATGATCGAATCGACCCGAAGCTCAGCCAAGGTCTCGCTCGCGCTCGCCGGAGGCGGTCCCGAAGGGTCGATTTACGAGATCGGCGCGATCCGAGCCCTCGACGAAGTACTCGACGGCATCGACTTCAATGATCTTCACCTCTACGTAGGTGTCAGCGCCGGTGCATTCATCGCCGCCTGTCTCGCCAACAACCTCACCACCGGCCAGATGTGCCGCGCCATCATCAAACACGAGCCCGGCGAGCACCCGTTCGTGCCCGAGACCTTCCTGTCACCGGCGGTCGGAGAGTTTGTCCGCGGCGGCATCAAGGTCCCGAGGTTGCTGCTCGAAGGCCTGTGGGAGGTCGCCCGCAAGCCGACCGATGTCCGACTGCTCGAATCCCTCGGCCGGCTCGCCCGGGCATTGCCCGTCGGTCTGTTCCGCAATGAGCCGCTCCGCGCCTATCTCGCCAAGATCTTCTCCCGTCCAGGTCGGAGCGACGACTTCCGCCGGCTTCGCCGCCGACTGGTGGTGGTTGCCACCGACCTCGACTCGGGTCGCCCCGTCCGCTTCGGTGAACCCGGTCTCGACCACGTCCCGATCTCGAAGGCCGTGCAGGCGTCGACAGCGCTCCCCGGCCTCTATCCTCCGGTTGAGATCGACGGGCGCCACTACGTCGACGGGGTCCTGCTCAAGACCGTCCACGCGTCCGTCGCCCTGGACGCCGGCGCCGAGCTCGTGCTGTGTGTCAATCCCATCGTCCCGGTCGACACCATCCGCTCGGTCGAGCTCGGCATCATGCGCCGTGGCCGACTCGCCGAGCGCGGGCTGCCCACGGTGCTGGCCCAGACCTTTCGGACGATCATCCACTCGCGGATGGGCGCCGGTCTGTCAGCCTACGAGACACGGTACAGCGATCGTGACGTGCTGGTCTTCGAGCCGCGCCGGGACGACTACACGATGTTCTTCTCGAATGTGTTCTCGTTTGCCAACCGGAAGGCGGTCTGCGAGCACGCCTACCGCAGCACACGTCACAAACTGTGGCGGAATCGGCGACGCCTCGAGCCCGTGCTCGCGCGCCACGGCATCACGCTCCGGGTCGACCTGTTGGAGGATCCCGACCGGGATCTCTGGCAGTCGGTTCGGCTGCATCAGCCCCGTCCGGCATCGGCGTCGCACATCAAGCAGCGGCTCGACAAGGCGCTGTCCAACGTCGAGGAGCTGATCGCCTCGCGCTGACGTCGCGGCCGATCACCGGTCGGGGTAGACCCAGCGCTGGAGGTCGGCGGCAAGCTCCGGAGATCGCGAGTTGAGGAACACAATCTCCCGGATCGCCCCCTCGCGGTCACCGCTGTACAGGAGGGCCAGCCCCCGTCCGTAGTGCGCCCTCAGATTCTCGGGGTCCCGCTCGATCACCGCCGTAAACTCGCCCACCGCTGCGTCGAACTGATCCTGCTGGTACAACGCCACTGCGAGCCCGAGCCTGGCCTCCACATTGTCAGGGTCGAGCTCGAGCGCCTCACGGCTCACTCGCTCCTGAGCGACGTGCTTGCCGAGCGCGCCGTACGCGATGCCGAGCTCGATCAGCGCCTGCGACATGTCGGGATCGGCCGCCACCGCTTCCGCGAGCAGCACCACCGCCCGGTCGAGATCTCCCAGACGCCGGAACACCACGCCGAGCAGCATGGTGGCGGAAGCCTCGTCCGGCGCAAGGCGGTGCGCCCGTTCGAGCGCTTCTCTGGCCTCCTCGAAACGGCCGAGCTCGAGCGCCGCGGACCCGTATCCGAGCAGCGCATTGAACCGCTGCGCGTCGCCTTCGGCGAGCTCACGGGCCCGGGCATAGTGATCGAGCGCCGACTCGTAGTCGCCTGCGTCGAGGGCGACGTAGCCGAGCTGGAGCGCGCGGAAGCCGGTCGTCGCCTGCTCCTCGGATGACGGCGCGCCGCTCGCTACCGGCGCGGTTCCGACGATGATCACCGCCATCAGGCACCCGAGCAGCCCGGGTGGTGCGATCCAGCACAGTCGATGACGGTACACCGTCATTTCGAACCCTTCGCGTCACCGATCCAGGCCGCCCACTCGGACTCGACATCGACGGTATCGATCTCCTCGACCTCCTCGAGACTGGCCACGAGCTTACCGAAGGACAGATCGAACTCGATCTTGCACGGCCGGTGCGGGTCGGCGCGCTCGAGCCACACCCACATGGCGCCCGACTTGCTGAACATCATCTTGTCCCTCGGTTCGGGGACCACCGACGCCGCATCGCACCGACCCCGCTTCGTCTTGACATCCTTCAGCTCGGTCACGCGGGCGTCGGTTTCGGCCACACCCCGGCTCGTCATCAAACCGAGCGTCATCACCTGTCCGAGGTCGAGCGGCATGGTTCGGAGCCGGAAGATGAACGCGAGCGGATCGAAGGCACGCTCGACGTCGATCGGGATTCTGGTCGTCTCGCCGTTCTTCGTCCGGATCACCTCGGATGCTCGATCATCGACCAGCCAGATCTCGTCCTTGCGCTTCTTCTTCTCCAGCCCGCGCTCCTCGTAGCGCACCGACGACATTCGAACCGGATCGAAGAACGAGTCGAGCCGAGAGCGCACCCGGTAGATGCCATCGAAAAACCGGCTGGTGCGGGCGAAGACCACGATCCGGTAGATCGGGTGATCCTGCGCGGAACGGTCGACGAAGCTGACGATCTCCATGGAACCGCATCGGATTCCTACCCACGACACGGCGTAGGTCAGGCGCTCGCCGACGGGAAAGGGCCGCTCGCCGACATCACTCGGCCGCGCACTCTCGGTCCCGCCGACTTCGGGCGCTCCGGCGAGAGCCGTCAGCGGAAGCGCGATCGCAATCGCTGCGAGCAGTCGGTACCGGTCTCTCGGTGCCACGTCGCCTCCGTTCGCACTCGCGTTGCCCACGAACACACGATAGCAGGACAGCGACTCCGGTCGACACCGATTCAGTGGACCCGTCGCGACCCGTCGTCGCTCTCGTCCTCGCTGAATCCGTGGACCAGGACGAAGAAGTAGGCGGGAAACCGGTCGACCTCGGTTTCGGTGATGAGCTCGAAGAGGTACTCGTCGTCACGGTCCGTGGTGGTTCCTTGCACGTAGGCGATCTGGTCGGGTGCGATGAGCAGCTCGCCGACCAGCAGCTTGCCTCGGAGGACCTGGACCACCAAGGTCTGCGGCTCCTCCTCGGTGAACGTCCAGTGCAGCTCATCGTCGTCGTAGATCACGCACTCGGGCGTGCCGGCCCGAACGATGCAATCCGGGTGCTGCACGAGCCAGGACCAGAATGCGGTGAATGAAAGCGTCGGTTGATCATCCATCAGCAGACTGTAACACTCTTCAACCGCCGCAAACCGGGCTGGAGCTCTCGAGCTCCAGCCCGGTTTGCGGAGAACTGGCAGAGAAAACGGGGCGCCGACCGGCGCCCCGTTTGGATCACTCGGAAGCCCTGCGATTACTTGATACCGGCAAACTCCTCGAGCATGTCGGTGGTCACCGACTTCGGCCGCTCGATGGGGTAGCCGAGAGCGCGGTCCCACGTGATGTTGGTCAGTACGCCGATCGCGCGGCCGATGCCGAACAGCACGGTGTAGAAGTCCCACTCCGTGAGGCCGTAGTACCACTGGATGACACCGGACTGGGCATCCACATTGGGCCACGGGTTCTTGGCCTTGCCGTGCTCCTTGAGCACGCCCGGCGCGACCTGATAGATCATCGAAATGACCTTGAACAGCGGGTAATCCGGGAGATGCTTGAGACAGAACTCGCGTTGCGACATGTACCGCGGGTCGGTCTTGCGGAGCACCGCGTGGCCGTAACCCGGGATCACCTGACCGGAGTTCAACGTGTCCCACAGCGCTTTCTTGATGACCTCTTCAGTCGGCTCCTGGTCACCGAGGCTGTCCATGAACTTCATCGTCCAGCTCAGGACCTCCTGATTGGCCAGACCGTGGAGCGGTCCGGCGAGCCCGTTGATCCCGGCGGACAGTGCGTAGTACGCGTCCGACAGCGCCGACGCAACGAGGTGGGTCGTGTGGGCCGACACGTTGCCCGAC
>JASFPU010000295.1:0-4798 GCA_050115855.1 Holophagae bacterium | reverse complement strand
GTCTACCGAAACACCGGCAGCGGGCTGACCACCGCCTGGACCTCCCCCGAATCCGACGAGACGTACAGCGTGGCGTGGGGCGATTTCGACGGCGACGGCGATCTCGACCTCGCGGCCGCCAACTGGGGCCAGCCGAACCGGGTTTATGTCAACACCGGCGTCACCCTGGCGCCGGCCTGGGCGTCCGCCGAGGCCGACACCACCATTGTCGTCGCGTGGGGGGACGTCGACGGCGACGGCGACCTCGACCTGGCCGCCGGCAACTGGGACTGGCCGAACCGGGTCTACGAGAACGGGTTCCTCAGCCTCCCCGGCGGCCTTCCGGACACACCGACCTCGCCGGTGCTCGCGGACCGGCCCGGCGGCACCGCCGCCGCACCCTTCGGCTGCTCCTCAGCGGGGTACGTCCGCTCACCGGTCACCATTCCCTTCACCCTTTTTGACGAGCAGTCCGACCCGGCCTGGCGGATCGTGCCCGAGTACTCGCTCACGGGTGGGGGGCAGTGGCTGCCGGCGACCGGCGTCGCGAGCCCGACGACGAACCTCTCGACCGATCCGTGGGGCGCGCCGCACGACTTCGTCTGGGACGCCGCCGCCGATGGAGTGACCCACGAACCGCACGTGGCCTTCCGGATCTCGGTGCTGTGGCAGGCGCCGGATCGCGTCGGCGGCCCCGTCCAGCGCGGCGCCATGGCCGCCGTGTCGCCACCCTTCATGGCCGGCGATCCTGTGCTCTTCGCCGACGGCTTCGAGTCGGGCGACACGACGGCGTGGAGCGGTCCCTAGCCGGGTCTCGCGCCCGAGAGTGCCGGACGGCTGCCGTCGCGGAGCTCGACGATCCCGAGCTCCCGATGAAGCTCGTAGGGCACGACCACGCGCCGATAGCGGTCGTCTGGAGGCGATCCCCGCTCGGTGTGTTGGAAAGCTGCGGGCCCCGATTGCGTTGACCTCAGCAGAGAAAAAAGGAGGGCGCTCACCATGGCCAGACTGATCCAGGTATCGCTGACCGTTCTGATCTCCGTCGCCGTCACCGCACTCATCATGGCTCTCGTGCTCCCGGCTCACGCGCGCAGCGGCGCAGCCGAGCCTGCGGCTGCCTCCGACATCCGCCACGCGGTCCTCACCGAGCACCTCGGCGCGTCGTCGGGCGATGCAGCGGCCACGTGCCCGGCCCTCCCGCGACCCGGTCCGGTGGCGTCCTGCCCCGCCCTGGAAGGCGTTGCGCCGAAAGGCAACCATGTCTCGCACGGGCTCCCCGAGGCCAGCGCGGACGCCGTGTCCGGCTGTCCCTACCTCTCGTCCTTGGCCGCACGCACCGGCTGCCCGGCGCTGTCGACCCGGACCGAGAGCACGACCTGCCCGTACTCGCCCGAAAAAATCCGACCCGACGCGAACCCACCGTCCCAGGGCTCGGAGTCGCGCAGCGCACAGCGTGCTCCGGCTCGCGTGTGACGAGCACACGCGACGCCGGCACGCTGCAACGAAACGCAAAGGAACACGCACGATGATCAAGCGCATCACCTACGTCAGCCGGTACGCGAAACCCATGACCACCGAGGACATCGAGAACCTCGGTCAGCAGGCGGCGGCGAACAACCTCGAGCTCGGCCTGACCGGTTTTCTCATGACGTCGGGCGGGCTCTTCTACCAGACGATCGAAGGCCCCCCCGACGCGGTCGACACGGTGTACGAGGCGATCCTCGCCGACGATCGCCACTCGGACATCATCCTGCTGAGCAGCCAGGAGGCGGTCCCGCGGCGCCTGTTTCCCGACTGGTCGATGAAGACCGTCGACCTCGATGCCGACGCCCACGTGCGGCTGTTGCCGGTCAAGGCGTTGATGAAGGCCGTCTTCGAGCAGCGCCGGCTGGTGGACACCATGGTCGGCGCCATCGAGCGGGCGCTGCAGTACGAGCTGCGCGACGAGTGAACCCGGTACGGCTGTCGAAGGGTGGCAGCCGCTCAGTCGACCAACGCGGTGAACTCCGGACGCTCGTGGAGCGCCCGGAACTCGTCCTCCTCGCGGATGAGCTCGGCCGACTGCCCCAGCTCGATGGCGCGGCGGACCGCGTCCACCGCCGCATCCTCCTCGCCGCAGATCGCGAAGACGTAGGCCAGCTGGTGGGCGTTCGGCCCGGTGTCCGGCAGCGTTCGACGGAGCTCGTCGTTGAGTGTGAGCGCGGCGTCGCAGTCGTGCGCCTTCGCCGAGTACAGCGCGAGCTGGAGCATGAGGTCCAGGTTGCCGGGGTCGTCCGCGGCGCGCTCCTCGGTGAGCTCCTGGGCGCGACGGTAGCGCTCGTCGGCCTCGTCGTGGCGTCCCAGCTTGGCGTAGAGGTCGCCGAGGTTGGCCTGGTACATCGCGTCCTTGGGGCTCGTCCGGACCGCGGTCAGGTAGTTCTTTTCGGCCTCTTCCCACTTGTTCGGGCGGTCCGAGAAGTAGTAGGCGGTCGCGAGGTTGGACGACAGCGTCGGGCTCCGATCCGCCTTGGGAATGCGCTCGAACTCATCGATGGCCTGATCGAAGCGCCCCATGTTCAGGTGATAGGTCGCGAGCTGCTGTTGGGGCCGGGTGATCTCGGGCGGCGCCAGCTCCGCCGAACGCTCGAAGGTCGGCAGCGCCTGGTCGTAGCGGCCGTGAAGCATGTAGAACACGCCCAGAGAGTTCCAGTTGGACCAGTCGCCCGCGTTCAGCGCGACGGCCGAGCGGTACGCGCTCTCGGCCGCATCCATGTCACCGACCCGTTCGTAGCTCTGCCCGAGCTCACGGTAGGCCTCGTCGGGACGGGGGTGTCGAGCCAGCACCTCCTCGAGCTGCTCGATGGCGGTGTCCTGTCGGCCGGTGGTTCTGAGGATGCGCGCCAGGGCGACCTGTGCGTTCGGTTCCTCGGGGTCGATCCGGCAGGCGGTCTCGGCCGCCGCCTCCGCCTCGTCGAGCGTCGCGCGATCGCCGTCCCGGTAGTACTTCTGCCACAGCGCCTCACTGAGACCGACGTGGGCGAGGACGAAATCGGGCTTGATCCGGAGCGCCTGGCGGAAGTTGTCGGCCGCCGAGTCCGGACCGAGGGTGCTGTCCTCGGCATCGAGAAAACGCTGGCCGGCGACGTAGTAGTCGTAGGCGGCCTGCGCGCCGTCGGGGCGCTCTGCCATGCGGCGCCGATCGCTGGCCGTGAGCGGAATCGACAGGTAGGTCTCGAGATCCTCCGCGATGGACCGCTGCGTCCGGTAGGCCGCATCGGCCGTCGTCGAGTAGGTGTGCGACCAGAGCACGAAGCCGGTGCTGGTGTCGGTCAGGCTGACCGTGTTCCGCAGCTCGGAACCCTGCTGCTGGATCTCGCCGCTAACCACCGCGCCGACGGCCAGCTCGCGTCGCATCGCCTCGGGGCTCGTGTCCTGCCGGTGCCAGGACTCCGTCTGACCGACGACCCGAAGGCTCTTGACCTCGCGCAGGGAGCTCACCAGGCCCGAGCTGATGGCCTCGGCCAGCCGGTCGAGCTCCGGGTCGCCGCTCAGGTTGGCGAACGGGAGCACCGCGAGCGATCGCAGCGGCGGCTCCGAACCGCGCTGGGACGTCCAGAACCACACCGCACCTGCGGCGACGACGGCCGCTGCGACGGCGAGCGCCGCCCAGCCGAGACCGCGCTTCCCCTCGACACCAGATGGCGGCACCGACTCCGGCGCCACGACCTCGGTCGGGGCGTCGTGATCGGGAAGCCGACCGCTCGGCACCCGGGCCGGCGCGGCACCGATCGCGTCGGCCAGCGCCCGGTGGAGCTCACGGGCGCTCTGGAAACGGTCCGCCGGGTCCTTTTCGAGGCAACGGCCGATGACGGCGCCGAGCTCGTCCGGCAGATCGGCTTTGAGCGCGCTCACCCGCGGCGGCGCGTGGCTGAGGATCGCCGAGATGATCTCGGCCGAGCTGTCGGCGTTGAACGGGTGCCTCCCCGTGGCCATGCCGTAGAGCACCGTCCCGAGGGCGAAGATGTCCGACCGGTGATCGGCCGGGTGGCCCTTGAGCTGCTCCGGCGACATGTACGGCGTGGTCCCCAGGATCTGACCGTGGCCGGTGAGAAAGTCGGTCTCCGCCAGCGAGTCGCTGTCACTGCCGGCCGTGTCGACGATCCTGACCTTCGACAGACCGAAGTCGAGCACCTTGAGGTGGCCGTCGCGGCTGACCATGACGTTGCCCGGCTTGAGGTCGCGGTGGGTCACGCCCCGCGTGTGGGCGGCGTGCACTGCGTCGACCAGCGGGAGGGCGAGCGCCGCGAGGTCGGCAGTCGCCAGCCCGGAGTCGGGCACGAGCTCGGACAGGGTCGTGCCGTCGATGTACTCCATGGTGAAGAAGTGGACGTCGTCCGACTCCTCCACCGAGAAGATGGTCACGATGTTCGGGTGGTTGAGCGCCGCGACGATCGAGGCTTCTCGGCGGAACCGCTCGAGCCGGTCGGGATCGGCGCTGAGCTCGGGCGGCAGGACCTTGACGGCGACCTCCCGTCCGAGCTTGGTGTCCCGGGCGAGGTAGACCTCACCCATGCCGCCGGCGCCGAGCTTGCGGAGAATCCGGTAATGAAGGAGGGTCTCACCCAACAACTGCACTGCTCTCGATCACTCTCTGAAATCGAGACGCTGTCGTGGCTATTCCCCGCATCGCCGCTTTTGTAGGGCCGGCGTCTCGCCGGCCCAAACCCACCGCACAGCTCAACACGACACCGCCCTTGTAGGGCCGGCGTCTCGCCGGCCCCAACCCACCGCAGAGCTCAACGCGACACCGCCCTTGTAGGGCCGGCGTCTCGCCGGCCCA
>JASFPU010000294.1:0-4823 GCA_050115855.1 Holophagae bacterium | reverse complement strand
GGAGCGATCGTGCTGCTGCCGGCGCTCGCATGCTGGTTGAAACCGAACGCTTGACCGGAACGAGCGACCGGCTCCGAGAATCGAGAGAGGCGGCTGAGGCCGCCTCTCTCGATTCTCGGAGAAGTGGCTCGAGTGGCAGCGAAACGGAGATTTTCATGATGCAACGACTGGTTTTTGTCGGATTGCTGACGATCCTGGCGGCCTGTGCCGTACCGGTCGAGCACGACGTCGTGCTGCGCGGTGGCACGATCTACGACGGGACCGGAGCGCCCGGGGTGGTCGGCGATGTCGCCATCGACGACGACATGATCACCGCTGTCGGCGATCTCGGCCGCGCACGCGGCCGGACCGAGATCGACGTCGACGGGCTGGCCGTCGCTCCCGGCTTCATCAACATGTTGAGCTGGGCCACCGAGTCGCTCATCGAGGACGGCCGTGGCATGAGCGACATCCGCCAGGGGGTGACGCTGGAGGTGATGGGCGAGGGCGACTCCATGGGACCGCTCAACGACGCCATGAAAGCAGAGATGGTCCGCCGCCAGGGCGATATCACCTACGACGTCGAGTGGACCACCCTCGACGGCTACCTCCGCTTCCTGGAGCAACGGGGCGTCAGCCCGAACGTCGCGTCGTTCATCGGTGCAGCCACGCCGCGCACCATGGTGATCGGGTACGACGACCGCGCACCGACGCCGGACGAGCTCGACGAGATGCGGGGACTGGTCCGCACCGCCATGGAGGAGGGGGCGATGGGCGTCGCCTCCGCGCTCATCTACCCGCCCGGCAGCTTCGCCTCCACCGACGAGCTGGTCGCTCTCGCGGAAGTCGTAGTCGAGTTCGACGGGCTCTACATCTCCCACGTCCGCGGCGAGGGTCGGCACTTGCTCGAGGCCGTGTCAGAGCTGATCGACGTCGCCCGACGGACCGGCGTCCGCGCCGAGATCTACCACTTCAAGGCTTCCGGCCGATCGAACTGGCCACTGTTCGACGACGCCGTAGCGCTGATCGAGCAAGCGCGAGCGGAGGGCCTCGACATCACCGCCGACGTCTACGCCTACCCCGCGGGCGCCACGGGTCTCAACGCCAGCATGCCGCCCTGGGTCCAGGAGGGCGGGTTCGAGGCGTCGCTCGAGCGGCTCGCCGACCCGACGATGCGGCCGCGAATCGCGCGCGAGATGCGCACCGAGTCCGACGACTGGGAGAACATGTATCTCGGCGCCGGGTCGCCCGACAACATCCTGTTGGTCGGCTTCAAGAACCCCGAGCTCAAGAAGTACACGGGCATGACGCTCGCCGAGGTCGCGGCCGAACGCGGCACCCCGCCGGAGATCACCGCCATGGACCTCATCGTCGAGGACCGCTCGCGGATCACCTGCATCTACTTCAGCCAGTCCGAGGACGTCCTGCGGCGAGCGGTCGCCCTGCCATGGGTCAGCTTCTGCTCCGACGAGGGCGCACCGGCCGCGGAAGGTGTGTTCCTCAGGAAGAACAACCACCCGAGGGCCTACGGCAGCTTCGCCAGGGTCTTTGCCAGGTACGTCCGGGACGAGGGTGTCATCACCATCGAGGAGGCGGTCCGCAAGCTCAGCGGTCTGCCGGCTGCCAACCTCAAGCTCGACCGTCGAGGCCTGCTCGACGAGGGTTACTTCGCGGACGTCGTGGTCTTCGATCCCGCGACGATCCAGGACCACGCCACGTTCACCGAGCCGCACCAGTACGCCACCGGCGTGCAGCACGTCTTCGTCAACGGCGTCCAGGTGCTGGCCGACGGTGAGCACACTGGCGCGACGCCGGGCCGGGTCGTGCGCGGGCCGGGGTGGTCCGGCAGCTGACCAGGCGGCGAGTCGGTAGAATCACCCACTCGGAGGCACGCGATGGCAACACCCCACATCAACGCCGAGCCCGGCGACTTCGCTCCCTCGGTGCTCATGCCCGGCGATCCGCTGCGGGCGAAGTTCATCGCCGACACCTATCTCGACCGGCCCAGACAGGTCTGCGATGTTCGCAACATGCTCGGCTTCACCGGAAGCTACCGAGGTCTGCCGGTGTCGGTCATGGCGCACGGCATGGGCATCCCGTCGGCGTCGATCTACTTCTCGGAGCTCATGGAGCACTTCGCTGTACGACGGATCATCCGGGTCGGCAGCTGTGGCACGGTTCACCCTGACGTCGGTCTCCGGGACCTCGTCATCGCCATGGGTGCGAGCACCGACTCGGCGGTCAACCGGATGCGATTCATGGGGTACGACCTCGCCGCGCTCGCCAGCTTCGAGCTCGTACAGTGCGCTGTCGAGGTGGCTGAGGGCCGAGGGCTGACGTTCCACGTCGGCAACATCTTCTCGGCCGACCTGTTCTACACACCGCAGCCGGAGCTCTTCGAACGGATGGCCCGGTACCACATCCTCGGAGTCGAAATGGAGTCTGCGGGGCTCTACCCTTTGGCCGCCGAGCACGGTGTCGAGGCCCTCGCCGTCTGCACCGTCTCGGACGACATCCGCTCAGGAGAGAAGCTGAGCTCGGAGGACCGTCAGTCCACATTCACCGAGATGATCGAGCTCGCGCTGGAGACCGTGGTCGCTGCGGACGGGAGCTGACCGGCATGACACGAAGAACCTGGGCTCGCTCGGTCGGACGGGCGGCTGCTCGCTGAAGCACTGAGCTTCGTCTCGAATCCGGCCCTCGGCGAGCCCTGCGCTGCGGCGGTGACCGGTCCGGTCAGCTCAGCTTGGTATGCGAGCCGTCGCAGCGGGGCCGATCGCCGGTCTGCTTGCACAGGCACAGCGCCACCTTCGACGGCTCATCGACGGTCAGCTTGACCGGCTCGAGACCCGTTCCGGCGTGCGACCCGTCGCACCACGGCTGGTTCGCCGACCGCCCACACGCACACCAGTAGTACGTTCCCTGCTCGAGCTGGAGGACGACCGGAGCCGAGCCGGCCACTTTGGCTTTGGACATCGTGAACTCTCCTCTTTTCCGCAATCACTGGGCCAACGGTTCGGCCGCCCCGCCACATTCCCGACACCGAGGCGACGATCGAAGATCAGCTGCCGAGGAGTGCGCGCACCTGCTCGGGCGCCCTGCCGAGCGCGGCGTCGAGCTTCGACGCGTCGGGACCGCCCGCCTGGGCCAGCGTCGGCTTGCCGCCGCCGCGGCCCCCGACCTCGACCGCGAGCTCGCGAACCAGGTCGCCCGCCTTGACTCGGTCGACGACATCCTCGGTCACTGCCACCAACAGGGTCGCCTTGCCGTCCGACTCCATCCCGAGCACGACAACGCCCGATCCGAGCTTCTGGCGCAGGGTGTCGGCCAGGTTGCGCAGCTCGGCCGGGCTCATCTCCGGCGCTCGTCGGGCGACCACCTGGATGCCGTCGACCTCATCGCGGACCTCGGTTGCCCCGGCGTCGCCGGACGCGATCTTGTGCTTGAGGTTCCTGACCTCGCGCTCGAGCTCGGCGAGCTGCCGGTCGCGCTTGTCGAGCAGCTCGGGCAGCCGATCGAAGGACGTCTGGAATCGGTCGGCGAGATCGTGGGCGAGTCTCGTCCGCTGCTGCACGAGCTCGACCGCTCCTCGACCGGTGACCGCCTCGATCCGGCGCACGCCGGCGGCAACTCCGCGCTCGCCGGTCACGGTGCACAGTCCGATGTCGCCGGTCCGGTCGACGTGACAGCCGCCGCACAGCTCGCGTGAGAAGTCGCCGTCGCCGACCGTCACGACCCGCACCGTGTCGCCGTACTTCTCGCCGAACAGGGCCATCGCACCGATCTGCCGTGCCTCGTCCTGCGCCATGAACCGCTTGTCCAGCGGCCGGTTGCGCAGGATCTGCTCGTTGACCAGCCGCTCGATCTCCTGCAGCTCGTCGAAGCTGACCGGTCGGTCCCACGAGAAATCGAAGCGCAGCCGATCGGGCTCGACGAGCGAGCCGGCCTGCTGCGCGGCGTCACCGAGAACCCGGCGCAGCGCGGCGTGCAGCAGATGGGTCGCAGTGTGATTGCGCTGGGTGTCGCGACGCGGGTCCTCGGCGACCCGGGCGGTCACCGTTGAACCCTTCACGAGACGTCCCTCATCGACCTCGACGAGATGGATGATGAGGCCCTCGGTGGGTTTCTGCGTGTCGACGACCCTCGCCCGGCCGTGATCCCAGATGATCTCGCCGGTGTCGCCGACCTGACCGCCGGACTCGGCGTAGAACGGCGTCGACTCGAGCACGACCTCGCCGGACTCCCCGGTCCCGAGCTCGTCCTCGAGACCGTCGGCGCCGATCAGCGCCACGACCCTGGTGTCGAGCTCGAAGCGGTCGTACCCATCGAAGGTCGACCGCACGCCGGCGTCGGCGAGCTCCTGGTGCTCCTGTCGAAAACGCGCCGCGAGGTCGCCCTTCCACGACGCTTGGCCGCGCTCCCGCTCGACCCGCAACGCCTCGTCGAATCCCTCGTGGTCGAGCGCCAGGCCCTCCTCTTGGGCGAACTCCTCGAGCAGCTCGACCGGAATGCCGTGGGTCTGATAGAGGTCGAAGACGACCCGCCCCGGAACGACCGATTCGCCCGCCCGCTTGAGCCGCTCGAGCTCGCGGC
Organism: Holophagae bacterium; assembly: GCA_050115855.1. Taxonomy (GTDB): domain Bacteria; phylum Acidobacteriota; class Thermoanaerobaculia; order Thermoanaerobaculales; family Sulfomarinibacteraceae; genus JAHECW01. The sequence goes on along the minus strand of JASFPU010000294.1, from coordinate 251 downwards.
CGGCGATGTCGGTGCCCGCGTTGAGGGTCCGGGCAAAGCGGCGCTCCTCCTGCTCGAGCTGCGTCGCGACGACCGCGTGGCGCTCGAGGAGCTCGGGGTACTGTTTTCCCATCAGCTCGTCGACTAGCGGCAGCAGCGTGTAGAGGAACGCGCCGTCGAGGCCGAGCGCGCGGCCGTAGCGCAGCGCACGACGGATGATCCGACGCAGCACGTAACCACGCCCCTCGTTGGACGGCACGACGCCGTCGGTC
>JASFPU010000293.1:0-4830 GCA_050115855.1 Holophagae bacterium | reverse complement strand
GCCACACGCCTTCGGGGCAACCCGGAACGGCTCAGGATCGCCGTTCGGGGGCTCGCCGGAGCTGAGGCCGCGCCGCACGACGTCGTTCGTGACCTCCTTGAAGCTTCGACCGGTTTCGCGAGCTAGCTCCTTCAATCGACGGGCGAGATCGTCATCCAGAGTCAGGGTGGTTCTCATGTGAGCATCATGATGTGTCATCGTATTGATGTCAAGATGTCAATGCGTCGTCCGGAGCTTCCACATCTGCGGCGACAGACTCCGGAGTTGTTATGGTCGCTCCACAGTAACTCGAAAACGAAGGCTGAACGGCCGATTCCCTATACTCGCCGAATGACTGAAGCCTCCGACCTCCTGTCACGCGTACCCGCGAACGGCACCACCGACCCGGACGAGATCCTCGACCTGTTCCTCGACTGGGTGACCGACATCGGCTTCGAGCTCTACCCGGCGCAGGAGGAGGCGCTGCTCGAGATCATGGCCGGCCGGCACGTCGTGTTGTCGACGCCGACGGGGTCGGGCAAGTCACTGGTCGCGCTCGGGCTCCACTTCAAGGGGCTGTGCGAGGGCAGAGTCAGCTACTACACCTCCCCCATCAAGGCGCTGGCGTCCGAGAAGTTCTTCGCGCTCTGCAAGGACCTCGGCCCAGACAATGTCGGCATGCTCACCGGCGACGCGAGCATCAACCCCGATGCGCTCGTCGTCACCTGCACCGCCGAGGTGCTCGCCAACCTGTCGCTCCGGCTCGGCCCTGGGCTCGACGCACCCTACGTGGTCATGGACGAGTTCCACTACTACGCCGATCGCGACCGCGGCTGGGCGTGGCAGGTGCCGTTGATCAATGCTCCGTCGAGCCAGTTTCTGCTCATGTCGGCGACCCTCGGCGACATGACGCAGATCATGGGCCAGGTCGAGGCGCGAACGGGCCGCGAAGCGGCCCACGTCACGTCAGCCGAGCGGCCGGTGCCGCTCGACTTCCACTACCGCGAGACGCCGATCCACGAGACCGTCGACTGGCTCGCAGAGACCGATCGGGCGCCGATGTACATCGTCAACTTCACCCAGCGCGAGTGCGCCGAGCTCGCCCAGGGGCTGACCAGCATGCCCCTGACCACGAAGGAGGAAAAGCAGGCTATCCAGGAGGCCATGGCGGGCCAGCGGTTCACCACACCGTATGGCAAGGAGTTCCGCCGCTTTCTGTCGTTCGGGATCGGGGTCCACCACGCCGGGCTGCTGCCCAAGTACCGTCTGCTGGTGGAGAAGCTGTCGCAGCAGGGGCTGCTCAAGATCATCTCGGGGACCGACACCCTCGGTGTCGGGGTCAACATCCCGATCCGGACGGTGCTCTTCACCAAGCTGGCCAAGTTCGACGGACGAAAGGTCACGCAACTCAAGGTCCGGGACTTCAAGCAGATTGCAGGACGGTCGGGACGCAAGGGCTTCGACGACCAGGGATCCGTTGTTGCTCAGGCCCCCGATCATGTGATCGAGAAGAAGATCGCTGACAGAAAGGCCGCCGCAAATCCGAAGAAGAAGAAGAAGGTCGTCAAACAGCCCGCGGCCGGCGAGGTGTCGTGGTCGGAGGACACGTTCAACAATCTCATCGCCAACCAGCCAGAGAAGCTCGTCTCGCGGTTCCGGATCACCCCGGGGATGATGGTCGATCTGCTCCAGCGCGACGCGGAGGTCAACGACCCCGACGCCGGGAACTTCCACTCTCTGCGCGAGCTGATCGGCAACTGCCACGACGACGACGCCGGCAAGGCCAGCCACATCGCCCACGCAGCCGAGCTCGCCCGATCGCTCCGGCACGCCGGGATCATCCGAATGGTGAAGGACACCACGTCGCCGTTCTACTGGGTCGTGGTCGACGACGAGCTCCAGTTCGACTTCTCGCTGTTCCACAATCTGTCGCTGTTCCTCGTCGAGGCCATCGAGGGGCTCGACCCCGAGCACCCCGACTACGCCCTCGATCTGCTCAGCCTGGTCGAATCGGTGCTCGAGGACCCGACCATCGTTCTGCGCCGCCAGCTCGATGTGCTCAAGACCGAGCTCATCAACCGGCTCAAGGCCGAGGGCGTGAGCTACGACGAGCGGATGAACCGGCTCGACGAGCTGACGCCGCCGCAGCCCCGCGCCGACTACCTGTTCGCGGTCTTCGACCGCTTTCGCGAGGTTCACCCGTGGGTCGGCGGCGACATGGTCAAGCCCAAGTCCGTCGGCCGCGAGATGATCGAGGGCTACCTCGACTTCTCGGACTACGTCAAACGCTACGGCCTCGCCCGCTTCGAGGGCGTGCTGCTGCGCTATCTCTCACAGCTCTACCGCACGCTCGACCAGAACGTTCCCGAGACGGCGAAGACACACGAGGTGCTCGATGTCCTGGGGTACTTCCGGTCGATGCTCGAGCGGGTCGACACCAGTCTCATCGAGGAGTGGGAGGGGCTGCGCCACCCCGAGCTGCTGCTCGAAGGAGACGCCCGAGACTCGCGCGAGGCTCATCGCGTGCTCGCCATCGAGGAGCTGCGCACCGACGAGCGCAAACTCGCGTCGCGGGTTCGCGCCGAGATGCGCACTCTCGTCCGGGCACTGTCAGAACGCGACTGGGAGGCTGCCGAGGACGGAGCGCGTCAGCAAGCTGACGACCCATGGCCCGCGGACCGTTTCGCCGAAGCGATGGCGCCGTTCTTCGATCGTTTCGACGGCCTCGTCTTCGACCACCGCGCCCGGCTCTCGGACACCACCGTCATCGCCCGCGAGGACGACAAGCGGTGGAAGATCACCCAGAATCTCTTCGATCCCGAGGACGAAAACCTCTGGTACGTCGAGGCCGAGGTCGATCTCGACGCCTGGCACGGCGGCCCGCTTGTCGCCGTCACCGAGATCGGGTCGTAAGCCTGCGTTCGCTTTGACCACCCACGACGTTCACACATGGTGGCCCACCTCACAGTCGTCGGGTGTCGAGTGTGCGATCATGAGGTGTTCAAACCACTTACGATCTGGAAGTGGGGTGATGGCATGGATACCACCGGACAGCGGATTCTCGTCGTTCTCGATATCGCCGACGCCAAGGCCCGGTACCTGACGGCCAAGAAGCTCGCCCAGCTCTTTCCGAGCACCTCGTTCAGCGAGTGGAAGACCCGACTCGACGCCGGTGGACACACCGTGATCATGCGATCCGATGACGAGTCCGAGTTCGGGCCCTACCGCCGCTCGATCGAGATGCTCGGCGCCGAGACGGACGTCATCGATCAGAAGACCATCGGTGGCGCAAAGGTCTACTAGGCTGTCGAGATCGACTCTTGACTCAGAAATCCCAACCCAGACCGAACACGAGTCTGTAGTCGTCCTGCTTCGGGACCGAACCGTCTTCGAGCGGCCGCGGGTCCTGGATCCGGTCCCAGATCCACGCGACATTGAAATCCAGATTACCGATCAGGTCGATGTCGAGACCCGTGTCCAGGTGGTGGTTGTAGGAGCCGTTCGCCTCGTCGGTGAAAAAGGCGTTGTAGAAGAAGTAGTACTCGATGTCGTCCGTGACGTCGAAATCGAGTCGCGTGCCGATGTTCAACGCGAGACTGTCGGTGGTGTCGTCCTCCGCCTCGAGCACGCTGACGAACTCGGTGGACTGCCAAGCGGGACCGGCGTGGACGGTCCACGTCGTGCGCGAGGTGTCGACGAGCTCGTAGCCGAGGCCGGCGCCCAGGGTCCAGCGGTTTCTGATGTTTTGGAACTCGTCGCGGTACCACTCGCCGCCGACCACGTTGATGAAAAGACGCTGACTGAGGAAGTAATCCCAGCCGAAGGTGGCGCGGTGGTTGTTCGAGGTGTCGACGTCGTCAATGGTCGTGATGTTACCGATGTAATCGAGCCCGATCCGGCTCTTCACCGACCGCCGCGTCACGCCGAGACGCGCCGTGTAGTCCACCTGATCGGTGTTGCCGCTGCGGATGTTGCCGCCGACGTTAGCGTAGCCCGACCACAGGCTGAGCATTCTGGTGCCGACGATCAGAGTCAGGATGTCGGAACGTGGAAACTCGACCTCGCCCGATTCGCCGATCACCCTCGCCGTGTCCCCTTCGACGATCAGGCGCCCGACGGCGGGCTCCCGGTCCTCGAATCCGACCTGGACGACGCGCGACGACCGGAGCTCCTTGATGTCGTCCCAGTCGAAGCTCAGCTCGTCGAGCTCGTCGGAGTCGAACTCGAACTCATCGTCGTACATCGAGATGATCTCGCCCTTGAGCCACTCGTCCGACGGCAGGCGGATCCAGTCGAAATCGGTCGGCATGCCGTCCGGCGCGACCGGCTGCCAGGGCTCTGGTTCGCTCTGGGCCGAGACCGATGGCGGGATCACGAGCGCCGCGCAGGACGCGAGCAGCAGAATGGAGAGTCGCTTCATGAATCAGGCTCCTTTGGCTGGCATCGCAGAGCCGAACAACGCTGGGTGGTCCTCCATTCCGCCCTGGATCATCGGGGCCCGAGGTCTTTTCGTCGAAGACCGCTCACCGCCCGTGGGCCAGGCCGACGTCGTGGTCCCGCAGGTTCTTGTCTGTCAGCCCGGAACCAGCGTCCGGGCCTGGCGGTCCTTCGTGACGCCCGGAAACGGCAGCACCCGGTTGTGCATGACGGCGTAGACACCGCCGTCGAGCAGCCTGGCGGCGACGAGCGCCTCGGTCACGTTCTGCAGTGCGTCGGTGTCACGGAACTCGTACGGACGCATGGCGCCGGACAGAATGACCGGGATCTCCAGCTCGTCGAGCTCTCGGTACAACACCTCGCCGGTCTTCGACAGCGTGTCCGTCCCGTGCAGCACCAGGACCGCGTCCGAGG
>JASFPU010000292.1:0-4835 GCA_050115855.1 Holophagae bacterium | reverse complement strand
TGGGTGGAATCGCAGAGCGCGATCAACGCAACGGTGAGAAGGGTCAGGCACAGCTTCCAGCTTTGAGTCTTCATGGACCGCTCCTTGTGCGACGTGCCCCCCACATACACCCTAGTCCACGACGTGTTGTCCCGCGGTGACCTGTATCATCCTCGGACATGCTCTCCATCGTGTTGGGATTGGGCGCGAATCAGGGCGATCCGGCCGCTGTTTTCGCCGGGGCGCTCACGGCGCTGGCGGCCGAGACCGAGGTCGTCGGTCGATCGCGCCTCTGGCTGACCCGGGCGGTCGGGCCGGCACAGCCCGACTACACCAACGCCGCGGTGCTGGTGCGCTGGCCCGGCGGGCCGGAGCACCTGCTGGCGCGGTGTCACGAGCTCGAGGCACGGGCCGGACGTCTCCGGCCGGGCGACCAGCGCTGGGGGCCGAGGCCGCTCGATCTGGATCTGCTCATCGCGCGCGACCTCGTCTGGCGTTCGCCCCGTCTCGAGCTGCCCCACCCCCGGCTCGCCGAGCGGGCGTTCGCGTTGGTGCCCGCGGCCGAGGTCGCGCCCGACTGGCTCCACCCACTGCTGGGCCGGACCCTCGACGACCTCGCCGCCGCCGCCCGCGCCACCACCCCCGACGCCATCCTATCCAGCACACCGTTCAACGTCTGAACCGTCGTGATTGCAACGCAGAGGCGCAGAGACACAGAGAGGCTCTCGCGCCGGATCGCGAGTGCGTTGCCGGGTCGATCAAAGTGTCCGATTCGAGCGAGATCTTGAACCACGAAGGGCACGAAGTCCGTCCATCGCAAAGGACACAAAGCCATCGCAATTCTGACCTGGCGCTGGGGTCCGACACGAGCTCGGCTCAGCACGGGGCTGCTCCGGACCGGAACGTACGAGTTTGAAACACGGAGCGCACGGAGCACACGGAGAAACCACGGTGCGTTTCTCGAGCCATCGCACAGAGCCGGAATCGAACCACATGTCAGCTGCGGGATGAGCGCGACTCAGAGGGCGATGCTCCGTGGCTCCTCCGTGGATCTTCTCCGTGGCCGCCGTGTTGAGAAACCCACGCCCTCGAGCTACGAGGTCGCGACCGGGCGGGAGCCGGGCTTGGCGATCGGCACGTTGTCGGCGCACAGCGGGCAGGTGTCGGCCGGCCAGGTCGGAAACGCGACCTCGAGCAGGGCGCGGTACGGACGCGGTTCGAAGGGGTTGGCGACCCCGGACCGGTTGACCAGCGACGCCAGCCCGACGACGTCGGCACCCGCCGTCGTCAGCACGTCGATCACCTCACGGGTCGACTTTCCCGTCGTCACCACGTCCTCCACGATGACCACCCGCTGACCCGGGATGACCGCGAAGCCGCGGCGCAGCACCATGACACCGTCGGCGCGCTCGGTGAAGGCAAACGGCACACCGAGCGCCCGCGCCGTCTCGTGGCCGATGATCAGACCGCCCATCGCCGGCGCCACCACGAGGTCGACGCCGGGCACCGCACCATCGATGGCGGCAGCCAGCAGACCCCCCGCCCGTTCCGCCCGGCGGGGCTCGGCGAGATAGAGCGCGCACTGCAGGTAATCGCCCGAGTGGAGCCCCGACGACAGCAGGAAGTGCCCCTGCTGGTGGGCACCGCACGCGGTGAGCTCGTCGAGCTCGAAGGGTCGGCTCACTGGTCCTCCCGTGAGATGCCGTAGGCCTGCATCTTCTTGTACAGGTTGGAGCGCGGCGTCTCGATGGCGCGCGCGGTCGCGGCGACGTTCCAGCCGTGCCTGTCCAGGTGGTGGAGCAGGTAGGCGATCTCGGAGGCGCGCTGGAAGTCGGACAGGGTCGGTTCGCTGAGCAGCCGGTGCAGATCGTCGCCGCCGGCCGACGACGTCAGCAGGTCGACGCCATCGATGGTGTCGTCGATCTCCATGATCACCGCCCGCTCGACGACGTTCTTGAGCTCGCGCACGTTGCCCGGCCACGGGTGGCGGGCGAGCCGGTCGAGAGCGGCCCGGCTCCACTGCTTGGGCCGCCGGTTGTACTCGCGGCAGTACTGCTCGGTCAGGTGCTCGACCAACGAGGGGATGTCCTCTGGATGCTCGCGCAGGGGCGGCGTGCGCAGCATGACGACGGCGAGCCTGAAGTAGAGGTCCTCGCGGAAGGTGCCGGCCGCGACCTCGGCGCCGAGGTCCTTGTTAGTGGCGGCGATCACTCGCACGTCGACGGTGAAGGGGCGCTCGGCGCCGACCGGCTCGACCTCGCCGTCCTGCAGCACCCGCAGCACCTTGGCCTGGGTCTTTAGGCTCATGTCGCCGATCTCGTCGAGGAAGATCGTGCCGTGGTCGGCCTGGACGAACTTGCCCACCTGCCGTCGGTGAGCACCGGTGAACGATCCCTTCTCGTGGCCGAACAGCTCGGACTCGATGAGCTCCTCCGGGATGGCGGCGCAGTTGACCCGGATGAACGGCTTGCGCGCCCGGCCGGACAGGTGGTGCAGCCGGCGTGCGACGAGCTCCTTGCCGGTGCCGGACTCGCCCGAGACGAGCACCGTGGCGTGGGTCGGCGCGACGCGTGCGATCTCCTCGCGGAGCCGGGCGATGGCGGTGCTGTCGCCGAGCAGCGGCGGCGGCTCCTCGGCGCCGTCGAGCTCGCGTGCGACCCGGCCCTGGGCGACCGCGCCGCGGACCGCGAGCAGCAGGTCGGCGCGGTCGGGCGGTTTGGTCAGGTAGGCTGCCGCGCCGGCGTCGAGGCACTGCTGGGCAGTGAACTGGTCGCCGTGGCCGGTCAGGATGACAACCGGGATCTCGAGCCCGCGCTGGCGCAGGTTGTCGAGCAGCCCGAAGCCGTCCATTCCCGGCATCTTGATGTCGAGCAGGGCGGCGTCGGGCTGGCTCGAGTCGAGCATGTCGAGCGCCTGGAACGCGTCGCTCACCTGCTCGACCTCGTAGCCCTCGCCGGACAGGATCCGATCGAGCACCCGGCGCACGCCCTCGTCGTCGTCGATGATCAGCACTCGGCCTTCCATGGCGCTATCGTACCAGCGAGCCGCCGACCCGGCAGCGGTCCGCCGGACGAGCCCTCCCGAGACGTCCGGCGTGTGAAACGGTTCACAGATCCGGAGACAGCGAGTAGAATCCCGAGCGCAGCAGCCGGCTGCGGGAGGTTCAGCATGAGCGATGTGCAGCGGATTCTCGACGAGCTCGAGCTCGAGGCCAGCAACCCGGGCGCCTGTTTCGGCGATTGGATCAGCCCGGCGGACGGCCGCGAGCTGGTCAGCGTCAACCCGACCACCGGCGAGCCGATCGCGTCCGTCGTTCAGGCCGACGAGGCCGCCTACGAACGGGTCGTGGCGACCGCTGCGGAGAGCTTCGCCGACTGGCGGATGCGGCCCGCCCCGGCCCGGGGCGAGGTGGTCCGCGACCTCGGCAACGAGCTCAGGAAGTTCAAGGACCCACTCGGCCAGCTGGTCACGCTCGAAATGGGCAAGATCCTGTCCGAGGGCCTCGGTGAGGTCCAGGAGATGATCGACATGTGCGACTTCGCCGTCGGGCTGTCGCGCCAGCTCTACGGACCGACCATGATGTCCGAGCGGCCGCGCCACCGGATGTACGAGCAGTGGCACCCGCTCGGTGTGGTCGGCATCATCTCGGCGTTCAACTTCCCGGTCGCGGTGTGGTCGTGGAACGCCGCGCTCGCCGCGGTGTGCGGCGACACCATGGTCTGGAAGCCGTCGTCATCGACGCCACTGACCGCGGTCGCGGTGCAGAAGATCTGCAACCGGGTCATGGAGCGGCACGGTTTGAAAGGCATCTTCAACCTGACCATCGGCCCCGGCTCCGTGGTCGGCGAGCGCTTGATCAACGACGAGCGGATCCCACTGGTGTCGTTCACCGGATCGACCCGGATGGGCCGCCACGTCTCCGAGGCGTGCGCCAAGCGCTTCGGCCGCAGCATTCTCGAGCTCGGCGGCAACAACGCGATCATCGTCGAGCCCGACGCCAACCTCGACCTCGCCCTGCGCGCCATCCTGTTCGCCGCGGTCGGCACCGCCGGCCAGCGCTGCACCAGCCTGCGGCGGCTCTTCCTCCACTCGTCGATCGCCGACGAGATGGTCGCCAAGCTGGTCAAGGCGTACGGCAGCATCACCATCGGCGACCCGCTTGCCGACGGCATCCTGATGGGCCCGCTGGTCAACGAGGGCGCGATGGACGACTACGACGCCGCGCTCGCCAAGATCCGCGAGCAGGGCGGCGACATCGTCTGCGGCGGCCACCGGCTCGATCGGTCCGGCCACTTCGTCGAGCCGACCATCGCCCGGCTTTCCGAGCAGATCCCGATCGCCTGCGAGGAGACTTTCGCACCGATTCTCTACGTGCTCACCTACGACGACCTCGACGAGGCGGTTCGGTTGCACAACGCGGTGGACCAGGGGCTGTCGTCGGCGATCTTCACGTCGAACGTCTATTCGGCGGAGCGATTCCTGTCGCACGAAGGCTCCGACTGCGGCATCGCCAACGTCAACATCGGCACCTCGGGTGCGGAGATCGGCGGCGCCTTCGGCGGCGAGAAGGAGACCGGCGGCGGCCGCGAGGCGGGCTCCGACGCCTGGAAGGCCTACATGCGACGCCAGACGTGCACCATCAACTGGTCGACGGAACTGCCGCTCGCCCAGGGGGTCAGCTTCGATATCGACTGACGACCGTCCCGCATCGATGCAACGCCCCGCGTCCTCCTCGGCGCGGGGCGTTGTCATCCGGACGTCGCAACCACCAAGGCACAAAAACACAAAGAAGAACCCAAAGCGCGATTGCCATCCGGCCCGAGGGTCGGATTGCAGTCCGCGTTGTTGGTGAGTCC
>JASFPU010000291.1:0-4844 GCA_050115855.1 Holophagae bacterium | reverse complement strand
CGGGCACGCGAATTCGGGACGGATGAGACTGCGTCGTGATGCAGAGTTCGAAGTGAATGGCGGTTTCGACGCTCTGGTCACATCGCCCGCGGGACGCGGGCGCTAAAAAGGCGGTGGAAAGAGGAGGGGCGGGATTGGAGCGCCGGCGTCTCGCCGGCGACGGTGGTGTCGCGTTGAACCGTGCCGTGTGGAGGACGTGGCTCGGGGCGACGTCACTCTCCGATCGCGGCGGTGATCGCGGCCTCGTTGTCGGCACAGCCCATGATGCCGGCCATCTGCGCCGCGGTGACGCCGCCGCGACTCGCCGGGTTCGGGTCGGCGCCGGCCGCGAGGAGGGCCCGCAGCACCTCGGTCTGGTCGCACTTGCCGGCGGCGTGGAACAGCGGCGTGGCGTTGTTGCCGTCGGCGATGTTGACGTCGGCGCCGGCCCCGATGAGAAACAGGGCGGTCTCCGGGTGGCCGAACTGGATCGCCGAGGACAGGGCGGTGCGGCCGTCGTCGGTCTGGGAGTCGATGGGAAACCCGGCGGCGAGGAAGAGCTCGAGCTGGTCGAGCCGACCCTGCACTGCGCTCATGACCATGAAATCGGCGCTGGGCTGGGGGTAGCCGCCCGCGCGGAGCCGATCGAGGGCCTCGTCGGGCGACACACCGAGCTCGGCGGCGATGCGTGTGCCGGGCGTCTCCTCGACGATCTCGACCTCGACGCGCGCCCCCGGTGTCGGCGGGTTCTCGTTGCCGTCATCGGGAGCGATGCCGGCGCGGTTCTCGGGCAGCATCGCCACCGACGGCAGCTCGTACGCCACGCGGAACAGGACCCACTCGTCGGCGACATCGAGCTCGACCGCCGCCACCTTTCCCCAGTAGGCGTAGGTCTCGGTCACCTGCCCGTCGACCATGCTGACGTTCGACGACGGGTAGCGCTCGAGCGGTCGCCCCTCGGCGTCGAAGGCGCGCAGCGCGGTGATCCCGGTGAATGAAGCGGCCTCGAGGTCGTCGGACCCGGAAGCGCTCCTGCGAATCACGAAGGGGCCATCAAACTCGACGTCGAGCCCCTCCACCGGCGGCCCACCGGCCTCGGCGCGGAGGGTGTGGAGCCGGAGCGGGTACCGGACGGTCACTTCTCCGTCCGCACGGGCGTAGTCGATCGGTGTGTCGCCTTCTTCGGGCGGGAACCGGAGCTCGATGTGGTGCGTCTCGTGGTCGTAGAGTCCGAGCTCCCGCTCGTGCGGCACCTCCTGCCCGTTCGAGTCGAAGAGCGTGGCGTCGCCGAAATCGACCGCGGCATAGACGCTGTTGTCGGCCTCCGGCAGCACCAGGTGGATCTCCGGCGTGTTGAAGCCGAACCAGGCGTAGTTTCGGCCCGAGACCATGGTGATGGCGTCCGCCAGCTGGTCGGCGGTGAGCTCGGCGAAGGCCGGTTGTCGCGCGTCCTCGGCGATCTTCGGGGTCGCCAGCAGCTCGTCCCGATCCTGGGCCAGCGCGATGGATGACAGCGACACCACCAGGGCACACGACACGAGGCTCTTCTTCGATGGCATCTTCGGCCTCCTTCGGAGTTTGGGCCCATTATGCACGAGCTTTCCGGTGGAGGGCCGGGAACGAGAGTGACGTGGGTCTGGTCCGGCGAGGAATGCTCGTTTGGCTTATACTCGTCTCAGTAGACCTTCACAAGACGAGAATCGGAGCTTGGGTGGCACCGGCGCCGGTTCCACGGACGGGAGGCACTCATGAGGACGCGTGCTCTGATCGTCGCTGTCGTGGCCACGTTGGCGTGGATCGTGCCGGGGTTTTCGGCGGAGCTGTACTGGTCGGAGGACGGCAACGAACGGCTGTGCCGGAGTGCACCGGACGGGTCGTCGTGGCAGGTGTTCGTCAGCGGCGCCGTGTCCGCGCAGAAGCCGGCGGTCGACGACGTCAACCGCTACCTCTACTGGCCCGGGTACGACACCCAGACCATCTCGCGCACACCTCTCAGTCACGCGGCGCCGGAGGTGATTCTCGATGGTCTCGGCGGTGTGACGTCCCTGGCTCTGGATCTGGCCGCGGGCAAGTTGTACTGGATCTCGGCGTGGGGCTCCATCGGTCGAAGCGATCTCGACGGCTCGAACCCGGAGACGCTGATCAGCGGGCTGAGCGCACCCCAGGACATCGCGCTCGATCTCGCGGCGGGCAAGATGTACTTCGGAGACCTCGGGCTGTCGGAGCTGCAGCGGGCCAACCTCGACGGGACCGCGATCGAGACCCTCGTGACCAACGTCAATGCGGCGGGGGTCGCGCTCGACCCGGTCGCGTCGAAGGTGTACTGGGCCGACCAGACCGACGACTACATCGGGTGGGCCGATCTCGACGGGTCGAACGCGGCGGTGCTGATCGGCGGTCTGTTCAATCCGGGTTGGATGGCGATCGAACCCGGTGAGGGCAAGCTCTACTGGACGGAGAGCTCGACCGTCCGGCGCGCCGACCTCGACGGGACGAATGTCGAGACTGTCGTCGCTGGGCTCAACCTGGCCCGAGGCGTCGCCTTCGACCTGCGCGATGTGATCATGTCGGACGGTTTCGAGTCGGGCGACGTCCTGGCCTGGAGCTCGAGCACCTCGGACGATCTCGTCCTGACCTGCCCGGACGCGGTCGGCGAGCTCTCGCCGATCGACTGCACGATCGAGGCGATCGGTCCGAACGGATGCCTGGTCGGGCCCGGGCACACCTGTGGTGGCGTCTTGACGGACTGCACGTCCTTCCACCGCGACGCCTTCGGCGAGGACAACCCGCCGGACTGCCGTGTCGAGGTCGAGAAGGGCCTCGCGCTCGAGTCGACCGTGGTCGCCATCGACGAGATCAATGAAATCCCGGTCTGGGATATCGCGCCAGGCGATCTCACCGTGGGTGCCGGGGTCGTGTATGACGAGAACAACGGCATCGCGGTTGACGGTGACCTGCCAAACTCGGCGCCGACTGAACCCGGCTATCTGACGTGTGGGCTCGTTTCGTCGACGTGCTCGTTTCCAACAACGGTGACCGGAGCAGGAGCCGGTGGGGTGAGTTGCCACCTGTCATTCACAGCGGGCGGTGCGGAAACCTGCGGGATGGTCATCGAGGTAAGCGACGGCTTCGGAGCGACGGTTTCGGACAATATCAATGTGACGGTCAGTGGCCCTTGAGGCGAAAACGGACACCGCTCCTGTCATTTCCGCTCGCTCGAGATGACAGGAAACGGACCGCGAGATTGTAGCGCCGGCGTCTCGCCGGCGACGGTGGTGTGGCGTAGCCGGAGGGCGTGGCTCGGGTCGGCGTCGCTCGGGGCTTCGCGGGATCCCTCGGCTCGCTCCGCTCGCTCGAGACGACAGAGAAGTAGGGTGGGCCTGGGCCCACCGTCCCGGTCGCGCCGGATGGCCCGGACACCCCGGCGAAACGCCGGATCCGATCAGCTTGCGGCGATCCAGGTGACGAGCAACAGAACCAGCCCGGCGAGGTAGAGAGCGCCGAAGATGGTCTTGTTGTGCCGTGCCAGCCACTCGGGCAGGAAGATGTCGAAGTTGTCGCGACGATCGTCGGTGTAGCGGGCGGCGACCGGGGTCAGCGGGCAGGTCCATCGGTTGATGGCGAGCACGAGCACCTCGACCAGGACGATGCCCGCGAACCACGCGGCGGCGCCGAGCCGTCCGCGCAGGGTCAGCACCGGAACCGCGGCGATGCACAGGACGAAGAAGACCCAGATCACGGAGTGGGCCGTCTTCACCAGCAGCAGAGCTCTCCGATCCGCGCTGTCTTTTGTCGGCACATCCACCATGAGCGGAATTCTGCGTTATGGATCGGTGTCTGACAACCATTGTCTTGCCCACGCTTGACCCGGCGCGCCAACCGGGAGACAGTGCCGGACGTGAACGACAAGCTCCGCAGCGACCTCCTCCTGCTCATGGCCGCGGCCATCTGGGGCTTCGCCTTCGTGGCGCAGCGGATGGGCATGGAGCACCTCGGGCCGTTCACGTTCAACACCTTCCGTTTCCTGATGGGTGCCGCCGTGCTGGTTCCCATCGTCTCCTGGTGGGGCCGCAGCGGTCGCGCCGCGCCCTGGCCAATCGACCTGCGCCGGGGCGCGATTCTCGGCTTGGTGCTCTTCGGCGGCGCCAGCCTTCAGCAGTGGGGCGTGGTCTACACCACGGCGGGCAAGGCGGGGTTCATCACCGGCCTCTACGTCGTGCTGGTGCCGATTCTGGGGCTGTTTATCGGCCAGCGCACCAAGGGCCGCACCTGGGTGGGCGCGGTGCTGGCCGTGGTGGGGCTCTACCTCCTGACCATGACCGACCACCTCGTCATGAGCCTGGGCGACACCCTGGTGCTCGCGGGCGCCCTGTTCTGGGCGATGCACGTGCTGCTGATCGGCCGCTGGGCGCCGCACACCGATCCAGTGCGCCTGGCGGCACTGCAGTTCCTGGTGTGCGGGGTGATCAGCGGGGCGGTTGGTCTGCCCCTCGAGCAGCCGACCCTGGAGGCCGTCGCCGACACCGCTGGGCCGTTGCTGTACGCCGGCCTGGCGTCGACGGGCATCGCCTTCACGTTGCAGGTGGTGGCCCAGCGCCACGCGCCGCCCGCCCACGCGGCCATCATCCTGTCCCTCGAGGCGGCGTTTGCCGTGCTGGGCGGCTGGTTGTTGCTGGGTGAGATCCTGTCGGTGCGCGGCCTGATCGGGTGCGTCCTCATGCTGAGCGGCATGATCCTGTCCCAGCTCGAGCCGCGGCGCCGGCGGCCGCCGGCGACGGTGACGAGAAGAGGGACGGAATTGTAGCGCCGGCGTCTCGCCGGCGACGGTGGCATCGCGGTGAGGGAGGCGGTGGGTTGGGGCCGGC
>JASFPU010000290.1:0-4872 GCA_050115855.1 Holophagae bacterium | reverse complement strand
GAGCAGCTCGCGGCGGCGGCGTGGCCGCTGCTCGACGGGGTCCGGCGGGTGCTCACGCTGTCCCGCTCGTCGGCGGTCGCGGCGGTCATGAGCGGTGCCTGGCAGCGCGGCTGGCGGGGCGAAACGATGGTCTTCGACGGCTCGCCGGCGGGCGGTGGTCCAGACCAGGCGGACGAGCTCGGCCGGCTGATGACCGGGGTCCGGTCGCTGCCGGACGCCGTCATGCCGAGCGGCTTCGGCGGTCCGGCGACGCGGGTCGTGGTCGGCGCCGACGCCGTCGGCAGCGGCCGTTTCGTCAACGTCTCGGGAACCGCGCTGCTGGTCGAGCTGGCCGCAGCGCGAGGCGTGCCGGTCATGGTCGTCGCCGACACCGGAAAGGACCTGACCGAGGACGAGCTCGACGCCGTTCTGGCCGCGCTTCCGACTGTGGGTGACGGGGCGGCCGGACGCCGATGGCCGCTGTTCGAACCGGTGTCGCTCGAGTTCGTCGACGACCGGGTCTCCGAGGGAGGATGATCGGCGATGCTGCGGTTCACCATCAGCCATCGCGACGACGGGACACACGCCCGGGCCGGCGAGCTCGTGACGCCGCACGGCACGGTGCGGACGCCGGCCTTCATGCCGGTGGGCACGGCGGGCACGGTCAAGGGGGTCGCCAGCTGGGAGCTCGAGCGCCTGGCGCCGGAGATGGTGCTCGCGAACACCTACCACCTGCTGCTGCGCCCCGGGGTCGACCGGATCGAAGCCATGGGCGGTCTGCACCGGTTGATGGCGTGGCCCGGGCCGATCCTGACCGATTCGGGCGGCTACCAGGTGTTCTCGCTCGCGGCCCGGCGGCGGCTCGACGAGGACGGTGTGACCTTCCGGTCCCACCTCGACGGCGCCGAGCACCGGCTCACCCCCGACAGCGTGATCGAGACCCAGGCGCGGTTCGGCGTCGACGTCGCCATGGTGCTCGACGAGTGCCTGCCGTACCCGGTCGAGCTGACGGCCGCCGAGCCGTCGGTCGACCGCAGCATCGACTGGGCGCGGCGCGGGCTCGACCGGGCCGAGCGGCTGCGCGCGGCGGGCGACGGCTGGCGCGGCGGGCTGTTCGCCATCCAGCAGGGATCGCTCGACGAGCACCTGCGCCGGCGCTGCACCGACGCGCTCGCAGGACAGCCCTTCGACGGCTTCGCGATCGGCGGTCTGGCGGTCGGCGAGCCGTCCGACGCGCTGCACGAGGCGGTCGCCATGGCGGCGCCCCTGCTGCCGGCCGACCGGCCGCGCTACCTCATGGGTGTCGGCTACCCGGAGGATCTCGTGCACGCGGTGGCGTGCGGCGTCGATCTGTTCGACTGCGTCCTGCCGACCCGGTCGGCGCGGACCGGCAAGGTGTTCACCTCGAGCGGCGAGCTCAACATCAAAAACGCCCACTTCGCCGACGACGTGGAACCGCTCGATCCGACGTGTCGGTGTCCCACCTGCGCCGCCTACAGCCGGGCCGCGCTGCGCCACCTCTTCGTCGCCAACGAGGTCACGTCGGTGGTTTTGCTGACGGTGCACAACCTGACGTTTTTCCTGAGCTTGATGCGCGGGGCTCGGGAAGCTATCATGGCGGGCCGTTACGGGCGGTTCCGGCAGCGGGTCGATTCGGTCCGCAATCACAAGCCTCGGGGCCGAGGCCCCGCGACGCCAGCGAGGTGAGCCAATGGAAGGTGCAGCCGGGGGCAGTCCCCTGTCCATGTTGTTGCCGTTCATCCTGATCTTCGGGGTGTTCTACTTCATCGTGATCATGCCCGCGAAGAAGCAGCAGAAGAAGAAGGACGCGATGATCGCCGCGCTCAAAAAGGGCGACCGGGTCATCACCAACGGCGGCATCCACGGCACCGTGGCCACGGTCGAGGACTCGAGCCTCATGGTCAAGGTGGCCGAGAACACGAAGATCAGAATCAGCAAGTCGGCGGTGGCCGGTCTCGTCGGGAGCGACGGGTCCGTGAGCGAAGGCTGACCGACGGAGGCGATGGTGGAAAAAAACGTACTGTGGCGAATCATCGTCATCGTGGCCGTAGTTGCGGGCGCCGCGTGGTCGCTGTGGCCGCCGCAAGAAAAAATCAAGTGGGGCCTCGACCTCGAGGGCGGGGTCCATCTGGTGCTCCAGGTCCAGACCGACGACGCCATCAAGGCCGAGCTCGACGGCGACGCCCAACGGCTGGTCAGCCTGGCGGCCGAGAAGAACATCACGCTCGGCGCGACCCAGGTCGACCTCGGCGGGCAGAAGTTCACCGTCGAGGTGCCCCCCGACGCCGATCGCGCGGCGCTGCAGGACATCGTCGACTCGTACTTCCCCGACTACAACCTCGATGTCACCGCCGGAACCTGGACGTTGACCTTCAAGGCCAACGTCGGGCGGACGATCCGCGACCAGGCGGTGCGCAAGGGCCTCGAGACGATCAACAACCGGGTCGACCAGTTCGGCGTCTCCGAGCCGGTGATCCAACGGCAGGGGCTGGAGGGTGACCGGATTCTGATCCAGCTGCCCGGCGTCGACGATCCCGAGCGGGTCAAGAGCATCATCAAGTCGACCGCCTTTCTCGAGTTCAAGGAGGTCATGCAGGGTCCGGCGCCCGACCGCGCCAGCCTGCTCGCCGGCTACGGCGGCGTTCCTCCGGCGGACGGCGAGGTGCTCACCGGTGCCCGGACCGGTCTGTCGGGCGAGGTGCTCGGCCGCAACTACTACCTGGTGAAGAAGAGCTCGATCATCACCGGCCGCGACCTGCGCAGCGCCCGCCGCAGCCAGGACGAGTACGGCATGCCCAACGTCCAGTTCGACCTGGTGCCGGCGGCGGCCAGCAAGTTCGGCGAGTACACCGGATCGCACATCGGCACGCCGATGGCCATCGTGCTCGACGACAACGTCCAGTCGGCGCCGACGATCCGCGCCCGGATCACCGACTCCGGCGTCATCGAGGGCAACTACTCGGTCGAGGAGGCCGAGGACCTGGCGCTGGTCCTGCGTGCCGGCGCCCTGCCGGCCAAGATGGTCTACCTGGAAGAGCGGACGGTCGGACCGTCGCTCGGCCACGACTCGGTCGTGCGGGGCATTCGCGCCGCGATCGCCGGGCTGGTGGCGGTCATGCTCTTCATGCTGATCTACTACAAGCTGTCCGGCTTCAACGCCGACGTCGCGCTGATGGTCAACCTGATCCTCCTGATGGGGGCGATGGCCTACTTCGGCGCCACGCTGACGCTGCCCGGTATCGCCGGCGTCATCCTGACCATCGGCATGGCGGTCGACGCCAACGTGCTGATCTTCGAGCGCATCCGTGAGGAGCTGAAGGTCGGCAAGACGGTCCGGTCGGCCATCGACACCGGTTTCTCGCGCGCGTTCGGCACCATCCTCGACGCCAACCTCACCACCCTGATCGCCGCCCTGTTCCTGTTCCAGTTCGGTACCGGGCCGGTCAAGGGCTTCGCCGTGACCCTGTCGATCGGGATCTTCGCCAGCGTCTTCACCGCGGTCTTCGTGTCGCGGACCATCTACATGCTGCTGCTGTCCGGCCGCGACCGCGTCCAGACGCTGAGTGTCTGAGGTGTAGACATGCAAATCATCGGCGACACCAACATTCCGTTTCTCAAGTATCGTGCGATCGCGCTCAGCCTGTCCCTGCTCGTCATTCTGAGCGGGCTGGCCTACGAACTCTTCGGGCACGGCCTCAACCTCGGCATCGACTTCGTCGGCGGCACCCAGGTCACGGTCAAGTTCCGGAGCGCGCCCGACCTGGGCGAGCTGCGGAACATCATGGAAGAGCTCGACACCGGGACGCCGGCACTCCAGCGATTCGACGAGCCCGAGAAGCACGAGATTCTGATCCGGGTCGAGAACCCGGAGGGCGAGGAGGGCGACTTCACCCGCCCGATCATCGATCTTCTGCACCGCGATCTCAACGCCGACATCGGCGACACCTTCGACCTCAACACCCAGGGCGCCCAGGCGCTGACCGGGCTGCTCGCCGCGGCGGACCCGGACGGCCTCGGCCTCGATCAGGAAGCGCTCGAGGCGCACTACGCTCCGATGGCCGAGGCGGTGCTCGAGAAGCGCAAGGAGCTCGGCATTTTCAACTCGTACGACCAGCTCGACGGGATCAGCGGGCTGTCCGACGCGGCCCGTACGACGATCCGCGAGAAGACCGCGCTCGGCGAGTTCGCACTGCTCGGCGCCGAGAGCGTCGGTCCGTCAGTCGGCGCCGACCTCAAGGGCAAGGCCCAGGCCGCGATCGGCTTCTCGCTGGTCGGGATGCTGGTCTACATCTGGCTGCGCTTCCAGCTGCCGTTCGGCATCGGTGCGGTGGTCGCCCTGTTTCACGACGTGCTCATCACGCTGTCCGCGCTCGCCATCACCAACCGCGAGATCAACCTGTCCACCGTGGCGGCGCTGCTCGCCCTGGTCGGCTACTCGGTCAACGATACCGTCGTGGTCTTCGATCGGGTCCGGGAGAACCTCAAGCTCCGCCGCAGCGAGGACCTCGAGTCGCTGATGAACGCGTCGATCAACCAGACCCTGTCACGGACCTTCATCACGTCGGGTACGACCTTGGCCGTGGTGCTGTCGCTCTACCTGTTCGGCGGCGACGTGATCAACACCTTCGCCTTCGTGCTGCTGGTCGGCATCATCGTCGGAACCTACTCGTCGATCTTCGTCGCGTCGCCGGTCGCGCTGTGGATGCACAAGGCGCTCGCGGCGCGCCGCGAGGCACGACGGCAGAAGGGGCGCCGGCGGCGGTAGGGGAGCGACCGAGCCCGCCGGAATCGCTTGAGACAATCGACCCACCACCGCGGCCGGCTCACGCCGGCCGCGTGCATTTTCGATCCCCGGCGCCGACGAAAACCCGT
>JASFPU010000289.1:0-4873 GCA_050115855.1 Holophagae bacterium | reverse complement strand
CGGCGTCCGATCAGCGCGGCCGCAGCTTCCCCGGTCTCCTTCGAGCGCCGCGCTGATCGGGCGACGCTGGGTCGATCCCGCCGCTAGGCGGGGGCGACGCAGAAGGCCGATGTTGCGGGAACCAGACACGACCTTCAAGACCGGTTCGCGCCCCAATCCACCGCGACTGGGCTCGGCGATTGCCCCCTCAAACGATGGTTGGCCCAGCGACGGTGTGACAACCCGTGCGCGCTCCTTCCCAACATCGTTTGAGACGGCACGTCCGCCGGCAACGCGCCCATCCCAGCTCACCAGGTCCTCGATCCCCGCGACTTCAATCGTCACCGGCGGGCGTGCTCACTTCTTCTTCGCGTACCGCTCCATGAACGCCGTCGAGATGGTGCCGGCCTCAAAGTCCGGGTCGTCGAGGATCTTCAGGTGGAGCGGAATCGAGGTCTTGATGCCGTCGATGAGGAACATCTGCAGCGCACGCCGGCCGCGCTCGATCGCCTGCCGGCGGTCGCGGCCCCAGACCAGCAGCTTGGCGATCAGGCTGTCGTAGTGGGGCGGCACGGTGTAGCCCGAGTAGATGTGGGTGTCGACCCGGACGCCGGGGCCGCCGGGCAGCGCCAGGTGGCTGATCCGGCCCGGCGACGGGGCGAGCGTGTCGGGGTCCTCGGCGTTGATCCGGAACTCGATGGCGTGGCCGTTCGGCCGCACCTTGCGGCGCTTGGGCAGTGAGATCGGTTCGCCCGAGGCGATCAGCAGCTGCTCGCGGACGAGGTCGACACCGGTGACCAGCTCGGTGACCGGGTGCTCGACCTGGATCCGGGTGTTCATCTCCATGAAGGTGAAGCTGCCGTCGTCGGCGAGCAGGAACTCGACGGTGCCGGCGTTCAGGTAGCGCGCCGCCCGCGCCACCGCGACCGCCGCCCGGCCCATCTCGGTGCGCAGCTCGGGGTCGATGGCGGCCGACGGCGACTCCTCGAGGATCTTCTGGTGGCGGCGCTGGATCGAGCACTCGCGCTCGCCCAGGTGGACGACGCGGCCGCGCCCGTCCGCGAGTACCTGGAACTCGATGTGGCGCGGGTTCTCGACGAACTTCTCCAGGTACAGCGTGGGATCGCCGAACGCGACCTGGGCCTCGTTCCAGGCGGTGTCGTAGGCGTGCTGCAGCTCGTTCGCGTTCCACGCCAGCCGCATCCCCCGGCCGCCGCCGCCGGCAGAGGCCTTGAGGATCACCGGGTAGCCGATGTCGCCGGCCAGCTCGACCGCCTGGGCGCGCGACGCCAGGGCACCCTCGGAGCCCGGCAGCACCGGGCAGCCGGCGTCGGCCGCTGCGGCCCGCGCCGCGGACTTGTTGCCCATCAGTCGGATCGACTCGGCCGACGGACCGATGAAGATCAGGCCGCACTCCTCGGCGATCTCGGCGAAGCGGGCGTTCTCGGCGAGAAAGCCGTAGCCCGGGTGGATCGCCTCGGCGCCGGTGATCTCGGCCGCCGAGATGACCGCGGTGACGTCGAGGTAGGAGCTCGTCGACGCCGCCGGCCCGATGCACACCGCCTCGTCGGCGAGCTGGACGTGCAGGCTGTCGCGGTCGGGCTCGGAGTGGACCGCCACGGTGGCGATGCCGAGCTCGCGGCAGGCGGCGATGATCCGCACGGCGATCTCGCCGCGGTTGGCGATGAGGACCTTGGACAGCACGATGCGCCCCGGCCCGCTACGACGGCCGGATCGCGAACAGCCGCTCGCCGAACTCCACCGGTTGGGCGTTGTCGGGAAAGACCTTGACGATGGTCCCGGCGACGTCGCTCTCGATCTCGTTCATCAGCTTCATCGCCTCGACGATGCACAGCGTGTGTCCGCCGTCGACGACGTCGCCGACCTTGACGTACGGCTCGGCGTCGGGGTTGGGCGCCCGGTAGAAGGTGCCGACGATGGGCGACGTGACGTAGTGCACGTCGCCGTCGGCCGCGGCCTCGGCGGCCGGCGCACCCGCGCCCTCCTGGGGTGCGGCGGCCGGTCGGGGCTCGGCGGTCGCCGCCGGCGGCGGCGGTGCCTGGGCGACCGGCGCGGCGGCTGCGACCGGGACCGCGCCGTCGATGCGCAGCCGGCCGCCGGCGTGCTCGATCTCGACGCACGCCACGCCGGTCGTGCCGACCAGACGGATCAACTCACACAGCTCCTCGAACTTGAACATCTCGGTGGTCCTTCAGACGAACTCGGTGTAGAGCCGCTCGCTCATCAGGCGGCTGAGCAGACGGGCCTTTCCGGCCAGGCCGTCGCGACCGACGGTCAGCATGAGGAAGTAGCCCGCCGCGATGGTGGTCAGGATCACGACCTTCCGGTCCGAGAACACCGACAGCTGGCGCAGCTGCCCGTGCTCGAACTCGCGGCCGGCCTGGTCGAGACTCTTGACGACAGAGGCGAGCTCGGCGATCAGACCCTCGAGACTGCCGTCCCGCGGCTCGACCACCACCGGAATCCCATCGGGGTCGACGACCGCCGCGCCGGCGGCGTCGGGACACCGCTCGAGCAGCTCGACCATCGCCTCATGGAAGTTCACTGTGCTCATTCTCCGCGGCCAGTCTAACCGCGTCGAGCCAGGCCTGCAACGAGGCGATCTTCGCCGTCGCCACCGCGGCGCGGCGCCGCTCGGCCTCCATTGTCTGATCCTCCGACTGGAGCTCGTCGAGCATCGCCCGCGCCTCCCCGTGGCCCGGATCGCGCTCGATCAGGCTCTCCAGGGTGGCCAGCGCGAGTGGCCGGTCGCCCTGATCGAGCGCCAGCCTGGCCAGGGTCATGGTCGGCAGCGGCACGCCGTCGTCGAGTGCGTGTCGGGCCGCCACAGCTTCGGTGCCGGGCGCCTCGTCGCCACCGGCCACCGTGTCGCTCTCGGCGCTGCGCTCGGTCAGCTCCTTCATCGAGATCTTGACGGTTCCCCGCTCGAGCTCGATCGGCCGGGTGACGTCGATGGCGTCGGCGTCCCGGTCCTCGCCGGGCAGGGCGTCGGCGGCGGCCGCCTTTGGTTCAACCGCGTCCGCGTCCGAGTCCATGTCCGAGACCGATTCCGATGCCGAGGCCGAATCCGAATCTGAATCCGAATCAGCGACCGAATCCAAGACCGTAGCCGCGTCAGCGTCAGCGTCAGCGTCAGCGTAAGTGTCAGCGTCAGCGACCGTCGCAGCGGCCGCGTCCGCCTCCGAAACCGGCTCGGGCTCCGGCTCCGGCGCCGGCGGGCGGGTCACCACGATGGTCCCGATGTGGCTCGACCGGACCGGGGCGGGCTCGGCGACCGGCGCGTCCACGGGCTCGACGCTGGCGACGACACCCGCCTCTTCGACGTCCTGGTCCGCCGGTTCGGGCTCGCCGGGGAGCTCCGCCGCACCGTCGTCCGCCGGCACCTCGTCGGTGGGCTCCGCGTCGCCCTCATCCGCGACCGCGGTGTCTGTTGTGGATGACTCAGGCTCGGCCCACGGATCGTCGCGGTCGGCCGCCGCCGTGTCGAGCTCGGCGGACGGGTGGCGCCAGGCCTCGTCGGTCGGCACTGCGAGCGGCACGGCGCTCGACCAGGCGCCGACCGGGCCCTCGTCCACCGCCGAAGCCGCTTCCGATACCGAATCCGAGTCCGATTCCGAGTCCGATTCCGAGTCCGATTCCGCGGCCGCGACCGTGGCCGAGACCGTCTCCGGCTCCGGTTCCAGCAGCGGTTCGGGTTCCGGCTCGGGCTCGGTCTCTGGTTCGGCTCCGGTCTCTGTTTCGGGTTCGGGCTCGGTCGCTGTCTCTGCCTCTGTTTTTGCCGCTGTCTCTGCCGCTGCCTCTGTTCCTGCCTCTGCCGCTGTCTCTGCCCCTGCCTCTGTTCCTGCCTCTGCCGCTGTCTCTGCCCCTGCCTCTGTTCCTGCCTCTGCCGCTGCGTCTGCCGCTGTCTCTGCCCCTGCCGCTGCCTCCGGCACCGGCAGCTCGATCGCCTGGGTCACCGCCTCTGCGGTGGCCGCGATCTCGGGCTCGGATTCTGGTTCGGGCTCGGCCTCGGGCTCGGGTTCGGGCTCCGGCTCGGGCTCGGCCTCCACTTCCGGTTCGGGCTCCGGCTCGGGCTCGACGATCTCGAACACGTCGCTGCCGCCGTCGACGACACCCGCCTCCGGCTCGGCGTCGGCGAACGGGTCGTCGGTCGACAGGCTGACGACCTCGAGGTGGCGCGCCGGCGCCGCCGGCCTCGCCGGGGCGGCGGCCTCGAGCCGGCCGTCATCGGCGAGGTGCGACTCGACATCGGCGATCGTGGCGTCGAGCTCGGGGTCGACGCCGGTCAGCCCACGGGCGAGCTTGAGCGCCTTGACGGCGGTCAGCCAGTCGCCGTGCCCCATGGCGGTCTCGCCGAGCAGCCGGGCGGCGACCGGGTTCTCCCGGTCCAGGTCGAGGGCGCTGCGAAACGCGCGTTCAGCCGCGGCGTGGTCGCCGAGGTCGCGCCGCGCCCGGCCGAGGGCGACCCAGGCGGCAACGTAGCTCGGGTAGCGCTCGAGCCCGCTGGTCAGGATCTGGGCCGCCTCGGCGGCCTCGCCGTCGCGCCGGAGCAGCTCGCCGAGCTGATAAAAGATCCGGGAGGAGGGGTCCTCCCGGAGCAGGTAGCGGAGCTGCTCGATGCGGTAGTCCATAGAAGAAATCTACAGCCGGCCAGACCCGCGAGCCTGGCCGGCGATCGAACATTGTCAGTACGTGATGTCCAAGGTGACAGTTTGAGGCGATCCCTGAGCGTCTCCTTCACCTGCAACAATCTCGAGAGAGCCATCTGCACCGGTTCCACTGTTGGTGACATCGATTGGGAAAGGAGCGCCACCCGCAGGAATGGACCCGTTCAGAGCCGATACTGTGAATACGCCGCCGGGATCGGTTTCAG
>JASFPU010000288.1:0-4912 GCA_050115855.1 Holophagae bacterium | reverse complement strand
CTCGTCGGCGCTCGACAGCTCGGCCCAAACCATGACGTCGCGGCCCAGCGCGCCGCGGTCCTCCGGTGCGATCCGGACCGACACCACGGTGCGCACGCCGTCACCGTCCGAACCCAGCGGACGGACCTCGACCCGCATCGCGAGCTGTCTGCCGGCAGCCAGCGACAGCACGGCGGCCGCCACGAACATCAGTGTCGACGATCTCGATGTCACTCGCACATCCACGCGAATTGTGCCACGACCCGATCAAACGGCGCGAGCGACCGGATCGCCCCGGCGGGCGAACCGAGCTCATGGTCTCGATGCGCTCTGCTACGGTTGCCCCATGACCCGACGCCGACCGCGCGACCCTGCCGAGCTGGTCACCGATCCGGGCGTCCTCGAGTCGACGGCGACGCTCGAGGTCTTCGGTTCGACCGCGACCGTGTCGGTCGGTGGCCGCGCCATCCTCCCCCACCGCGGACAGTGGCTGGCTGCGCGGCAACGCAGCGTCGACGCCTACGGCTGGTTCGACGAGCTGCCGACCGGACGCTATCGCCAGTCGGTGGTCCACCTGCAGAAGGGACGCGCCGCCACCGAGCAGGGCCTGCACGAAGCGTGGTGCCGTCTCGAACCCGGCGGCCGTCTGCTGCTTGCTGGCGGCAACGAGCTCGGGGTCAAGTCGGCGGTCCAGCGGGTCTCCGTCGCGCTCGACGACGAGCCGGAGATCGTCGCCAACCGCGCCCGAGCCCGGGTCGCGTGCTGGTCGCGGCGCGACCGCGAGCCACCGACGGTTCCGGCGGTCGACGACATCACGATCGCAGCCGGCGGAGACCGGTTCACGCTGGGGTCGACGCCCGGCGTGTTCTCCGCCGACGCCCTCGACCCCGGGTCCGGGCTCCTGCTCGAGCACCTCGAGAGCGTCGCCCCGCCGAACCGGCTGTTCGACCCCGGCTGCGGTGTCGGCGTGCTCGGGCTCGCGGCGCTGCGTCGCTGGCCTCACGCGACGGCGATGCTCGCCGACGTCGATGTCCGGGCCGTCGGCTGCGCCCGCGCCAATGCCGACCGGCTCGGCGTCGGCGACCGCTGCGCCACGACCTGGTGGGATGCGGTCAGCGAACCGGCCCCGACCGAGGGCTGCGATCTCGTCCTGATCAACCCACCCTTCCACAGCGGTGTCCCGGTCGACCTCCAGCCCGCACGAGCCATGTTCCGCACGATCGATACGGTGCTCCGCCCGGGCGGTCGGGCGCTGGTTGTCGCCAACCGGACCCTGCCCTGGGAGCGCGATCTCCGCGAGCTCGGGACGCTGCGGCAGCTGGCCGATGCTCGCGGGTACAAGGTGCTCGAGCTCACTCGCTGAGCCGACCGCAGAACAACGTGTGGGCGCGCCGGGCGCGATCAGTCGTCGGAGGCCTTGGAATGCAGTGCGAACGCTGCACCCTGGGGGTCCATGCACTGAACGATCGTGTCGCCGCCCGGGATTTCCACCGGGCCCTGGAGGACGGTGCCGCCGAGCTCGGCGACGAGCGGTGCGACGTCCTCGACGTTCGGGACGGAGATGTAGTACAGCCACATCGGTGGGCTCGGCATGTCGGCGGTCGTCGTGTACATTCCACCGAGCGGAAAGCTGTCGGGACGGCCGAAGATGCGATACACCGCGCCGTCGCCCATGTCCACGTCCTCTTTGATTTCCCACCCGAAAAGACCTGCGTAGAACTCGAAACCGGCCTCGTGATCGGTCGACGCCAGCTCGTGCCAGGTGAAGTGGCCGGCTCCCGCCTGCTCGGGGGGCTCCGGCGACACGCTGTCCGACGTGTAGACCGCGAACGGAACGCCCTGCGGGTCCTGGAGAACCGCGAAGCTCCCCGCGCCCTCGAGGTCGGTCGCCGGGTGAAGCACCGCTCCACCGAGCTCGACGGTTCGCGCCGAGATCGCCGACACGTCGTCGACGGCGACGTAGGCGACCCAGTGCGGCGGCGCGCCGGCCCGCTTCGCCTCGTCCGGCAGCTCCATCACGCCACCGATCGGATTCGAGCCGACGGTCCACATGGTGTAGGGCGTGCCGCCGCCCTCGAACGGTTGCGTTCCCCAACCGACGAGGCGGTTGTAGAAGCTCTTCGCAGCGGTCGGATCGGTCGTGTTGAGGTCGTACCATATGAAGCGGCCGTGGGCGGTAGGGGTCATGTTCTGCCTCCTTGAACGTCGAGCTCAGCATATCCCGTTCATGCGCTCAACACGCTGTGGTAGAGCCGGTGGAGGCGAGGTTCGATGGATCGACGCGAAAACGCCGTCACCACAACCTCCTGACCGCGACGTCCGAGCCTCGAAGCGAGGCCGGGATCGGCAGCCAGACGTCGGATGGCGTCGGCCATGGCCGCCACATCGCCCGCCGGGACACGGAGGCACCCTTCGTCCGACCAGTCCGCGGTGCCCCCCGAATCGGCGACCACGACCGGCGTGCCCCGGGCCAGCGCCTCGACACCGAGCATACCGAACGGCTCCTGCCAACGGCTCGGAAACAGCAGTGCCCGAGCGCCGGCCATCACGCGGTGCAGCTCGGCCGGTTCCAGCCACCCGCGACGGTCCGCGCCGTCAAGGTCACGGGCCAGCGGCCCGCTGCCCGCCACCACCAAGGGTTGCGGACGGCCGGCGAGACACCAAGCGCGCCAGCCGTCGAGACTCCCCTTGTGGGCGACCAGCCGCCCGCCGAGCACGAAGCCCGCACCCGCGCCCCCGCGGGGTGGTCCGGGGTCGACCCACGGCGGCAGCACGACCGCGTCCGGGCGGCCGACCCGAGCGAGCTCGTCCGCCATGTACCGGGACAGCACGACGAGCGTCGCCGACTCGATCGCCGCCAGCCTGTGTCGGGTGAGCCTGAGGGTCGACCTCCGATACCCGGCGTCCGGCAGACAGACTCGGCACAGGTCGTCCGCCATCGCCTCCCGGCAGACCGTACCTTCGGGCAGCCGCTTGCCGGGACCGGGACAGAACACCCGATGGTCCTGCACGGTCACCACGAGGCGATCGTGCGCGGCCGCGGCGCGCATCGCCGTCGGGT
The DNA here is from genome assembly GCA_050115855.1 of Holophagae bacterium. Lineage (GTDB taxonomy): Bacteria > Acidobacteriota > Thermoanaerobaculia > Thermoanaerobaculales > Sulfomarinibacteraceae > JAHECW01. Next base: position 1,872 of record JASFPU010000288.1, on the reverse strand, counting down.
TCATGACGTTCTGCATGTGCACGAGATCAGCGGTCTCCAGCAGGCGGTCGAGAGCCGCCATTCCAGCCGACGAATCGACCCGGCTGGCGAGGCTGCGGACGTGATGGAGTTCGAGGCCTCGGGCTTTCACCCCGCCGCGGTCGCCCCGTCCGTAGCCGACCGCCACGCCGTACCCGGCGTCGACGGCCGAGCCCAGTACCTGCCGCAGGTGGTGGTCGGCGCCGCCACGATCGCTCAGCCGGTCGGTCAGGTAGAGCAGCCGCACTCAGTCCTTGGTGAAGCCCTCGGAGTAGCGCAACACACGGCCGCGACCGGTCGCTTTGACCTGGTACAGCGCCGCATCCGCGTTGAGGATCAGGGTGTGTGGGTCCTCGCCGTCCTCCGGGTAGCAGGCCACTCCGGCCGATGCGGTCGGCGGTTCGAGGGGCGCTGGAAGGGCGATCGCCGACGTCGCCTCCTTGACCGCATCGACCAGACTCTCGGCCGCGGCGATGGCCCCCTGAGGTTGCGTCGCCGGCACCAGGATGCAGAACTCGTCGCCGCCCCACCGGACCACGAGGTCGGTGACCCGGACCCGGGATCGCAGCGTCGACGCGACCGCTCGGAGGATGTTGTCGCCGACCAGATGTCCGGCGGTGTCGTTGCAGATCTTGAACTTGTCCAGGTCCATCATGATCACGGCCAGCGGCTGTCCGGTGCGCTTGGAGAACGAGATGTTCCTCTCGAGCTCCATCTCCAGGCGCCGGCGGTTGGCGAGCCCGGTCAGCGCATCGCGATTCGCGATGTCCATGAGCAACCGATTCGCCTGCTCGAGCTCCCGTGTGCGACCCGTCACCTGCTGCTCGAGCGCGGTCCGTTCGTCGCCGAGCTCGTTGACCACCGATCCGATCCTGGCTGCCATGGTGTTGAAGCTTCGGGCGATGGCGGCGATCTCGCCCGGTCCACCCTCATCGCAGCGCGCCGTGAAGTCGCCGTCGGTGAGGCGGTCGACCGCGCTGCCGATCGCGCGCAATCGGCGGGTAACGGGTGTCCCGACGAGCCACGCCGCCAGGAGCGCGACGACGAGCGCGCCGCCGCCGGCTACCGCCCAGATGATCTGGAAACGTTCGCGTGCGGCGGCGTAGGGCGCCCGATCGAAGACGAACCAGGCGCGCCCGCCGGTCACCAGTGGTCGGGCCACACTGGAAACCTGAACTCCGTCCAGATCGAAGCGCTCGATCGCGTCCTCTGCCCCCGGCCAGGTCGCCACGACGGCATCTTCAACGACCGGTGCGGGCGCTGCAGCCACGATCTCGCGGGTCGGTGAGAAGACGACGGCCGCCCTGAAGCTCCCCTCCTCGTACAGCCGGTCCAGACTCTCCTGCGTCTGGTATGCCGAGCCCTCGGTGACGAGCAGCTCGACCCGCGACGCGATCGCGCTCGCTCGCGACCGGAGGCTCGTCTCGACCTGGTCGGCGGACAACCGGTATCCGACGATCGACAGCGCGATACAGGCCACCAGCGTGGCTCCGACAGCCACCAGGACCAGCCGGCTTCGAATCGAGATCGATCGCATTATGATGATTGCTCTCCGACGTACACCATGGAGCCCCCGGCCCGCGAACGCTCGCGATCCGTCGACACCGCGCCTCCCCCTCCGTACAATTGGCGCCTCTAGGATATCAGGAATCACGGCGGCGGTCGCATCGGTTGAGACCGATGTCGGTCGCCGCTACACTCCGCCCGTGAGCACACTCCGATCCAAGGTCTCGAAGACGTCGGCGCGGGCGGCGTCCGTCGGCGCGCTCGTCACCATGCCGACCGACAGTGTCGTCGTGTGCGACCGTGGAATTCCCTTCCGGGTGCACGTCACCCGGCTCCAGGAAAGCAAGA
>JASFPU010000287.1:0-4924 GCA_050115855.1 Holophagae bacterium | reverse complement strand
GCGCGGCAGGTCGGCCTTGGCGGCCAGACCCTTCTCGATCTCGCGTTCGAGCTCGGCGATCTTGGTCTCCGCGGCGTCGCACTCCTCCTGGATCGGCTTGAAGACGTACATCTGGAGCACGACGAAGAGCGCGATGCCGAGCACCAGTCCGACGATCAGGGCGACCCACCAGGGCTTCTCGTTGAGATCAATGGCCATGGCGCTCGACCTCCGTTGCTCAGGTTCCGTCGGCCGGAGCGTTCGCCTTCTGGATCTCCGGCGGCTCGTAGGTGAAGACCGCGGACAGCGTGAAGGAGAAGTCGTCGGTCCGGCGTGACAGGTTTTTGACCTCGGGCTCCTCGAAGAACGGCGACGAGTCGAGGTTGGAGTAGTAGTTGGCCACCGCGTTCTCGTCCATCGCCTCACCGGTCAGCTTGATGTTGTTGCCGGACAGCTCGAGCTTGGTGAGCCAGACCAGATCGGGCAGCGCCCGCGACACCTCGTCCATGATCCGCACCGGCCCCCGCTGCTTGTTCTTGAGGTCGTTGATCACGTCGACCTTGCGCTTGAGCAGGGCCCGTTTGGCCTCGAGCTCCTCGACCTTGTCGATGTACGGCTGGAGCTCGTCGCGCTCGACGGTCTTCTGACGCACGGTCTCCTTGAGCTCGGCCCGCTTCGACTTCAGGATGAACCACCAGGTGCCGCACACGGCGACCGAGATCGCGAGCACGGTGATCAGGATGATGTCGCCCTGCTTCGCGCCGAGCGAGAACTCGGGGCGTTTCTTCTTGGCGACCGCAGCGGTCGGCGCCTCCGAAATCAGATTGATCTTGATCATCGGCTCAGTCTCCGACGTTCCGAATGGCCAGCCCGACCGCGACGGTCATCGCCGGCGCATTGTTGTTGATCCACTCCGGATCGAAGTCGGACTCGTTGTAGCGGATGTTGCGGAACGGGTTGAGCAGCTCGACGTTGACCTGGAACCGCTCCTGGAGGATGGAGTCGAGGTTGCTCACCAACGCGCCGCCGCCGGACAGCATCACCCGGTCGAGCTGGTCGACCGACGACGTCGCGACGAAGAAGTCGATGGTCTTCTGGAGCTCGGCCGCAAGGTCCTCGGACGCGGCGCTGAGCACGCTCTCGACCTGCTGCCGCGACACCTGCCCGACCTCGTCGCCGAGCTTGAGCCGCTCCGCATCCTCGCGCGGCAGGTTGAACTCGCGCTGGATCGCCTCGGTGTAGAGGTTGCCGCCGAACGCGACGTCGCGCCAGAACACCGAGTTGCCGTCGTGCAGCACGTTGATGTTCATCACCGAGGCGCCGACGTTGACCAGCGCCACGGTTTCTCCGCGCGACGAGTAGTTCGCCTCGAACGCGTTCTGCACCGAGAAGACGTCGACGTCGATCAGCACCGGCTCTTTGCCGGCCTGGACGATGACCGAGGTGTAGTCGTTGATCCGGTCCTTTTTGACCGCCACCAGCAGGACGTCCATCGTGTCGGACGCGCTCGACTCGAGCACGACGTAATCGAGGTTGACGTCGTTGATGTCGAACGGGATGTACTGCTCGGCCTCCCACTGGATCGACTCCGCGAGCTCGGCCTCGGTCATGGAGGGCAGTTGGATCTTCTTGATGATCACGGAATGGCCGGACAAAGAGCCACCGAATTTCGTGTTCTTGATTCCGTTCTGGGAGATCAGACCGGTGAGCGCCTCGACCACCAACGACGAATCCATGATTGCGCCGTCGACAATGGCCTCGGGAGACAGCTCCGCGACCGCGGCGTGGACCAGTTGGAATTCGTCGTTTTTGAGCGGCTTCAGTTCAACGATCTTGATCGCCGAGGAGCCAACATCGCAGCCGACAACTTGCTTTTTTCGCTTTCCAAACACGGCATCACACCTTATGTCGCAAGGGTTCGAAACTGCTGAAACATCACACCTCTATAAGCAGGCTATCAAAAGGGGTTTGGAGTGTCAAGAAAAAGTGAAAGTCGAAAAACGCCATTGAACGAACGTATCATTGTCGGATCTTTGCCCTCCCGTTGGCCGCGTTCAAACGCAACAGAATTCAGAATCGGTTGTGTTGTTTTCTGTCGAATTCTGAACCAATTTTCGTCGCGGTCCTGAGCCAAAGAATCGGCTTTTTTTGCCAAGAATCGGGCGAAAACACGGGTGTTCGGTAACGGCTGACCTTGCCATGTCGCGCGGTTTGTGTTAGGTCCCCGAATCCAGCCCCGAGATCGCTGGAATCCACCGGCCGGACGGATCGACCACATCGCGACGCCGTTCATGCCCGGGCCGCCGCTTGACCGCGGCGCTCGACACGCCGCATGCCGTTGAGCTGCTCGAGCCGATCGAGGATCCGGTCGAGCTGCGCCGCGTTCCTGACTTCGACCGTCATGGTCGCGAAACCGCGGTCCCTGTGCTCGGTGCGCAGCTGGCAGCTGAGGATGTCGCTGCCCTCGGCCGAGATGATGTTCGAGATCGACGCGAGCATGCCGGAACGGTCGTCGAACGCCATGTCGAGCTCGACCCGGTTCATCGCGGTCGAGGCGTCCGCGGCGTTGGAGGCCCAGCGGACCTCGATCTCCCGCTCCGGGTGGTACATGAGGTTCTTGACGTTGGGACAGCTCCGGGAGTGGACCGCGACCCCCTTGCCGCGGGTGACGAAGCCGACGATCGGCTCGCCGGGCAGCGGGCTGCAGCAGCGCGCGACGTAGACCAGGAAGTCGGCGTCGCCAGTGACCTCGAGCGCCGGGCTGTCGGTCTGCGGTGGCGCCGGCCGTATCGGCGGCGGCACCGTCTCGGGCTCGGCCTCCGCGTCGTCCCTCGGTACGAGCTGCGCGACGACCGCGTTCGCCGCCAGGCGGCCGAAGCCGACGGCGGCGAGCAGATCTTCCTCCTTGGTCAGGCCGTGCGACGTCAGCAGTGGCGCGAGCGCGTCGCCACCGATCGTCTTGCGCCACGACACACCGGTCCGCCGAACCTCACGCTCGAGCAGCTTGCGGCCGACCTCGACCGCCCGCTTCTTCTCCTCTCTCTTGAGCCAGGCGCGGATCTTGGAGCGGGCCCGGTTGGTGACCACGAGGTTGAGCCAGTCGTGGTGCGGCTGCTGCTGCGGCGACGTCGAGATCTCGACGATGTCGCCGTTCTTCAGCTCGGTGCGCAGCGGCACCCAGCGGCTGTTGATGTGGCCGCCGACGCAGCTGTGGCCGACCTCGGTGTGGACCCGGTACGCGAAATCGAGGATCGTCGCGCCGCGCGGAAAGGAGAAGACGTCCCCACGCGGGGTGAAGCAGTAGACGTCGTCGGGGTAGAGATCGACCTTGATCGAGTCGAGGAACTCGCGCGGCGTCGCGCCCTCCGAGTTGTCGAGCAGGCTCCTCAGCCACGAGATCCGCGAGTCCTCGTTGGCGGACCGCGACCCCTTCTCCTTGTAGCTCCAGTGCGCGGCGATGCCGAACTCGGCGATCTTGTGCATGTCCCAGGTCCGGATCTGGATCTCGAACGGATGCGCCTCGGGGCCGAGCACGGTGGTGTGGAGCGACTGGTAGGCGTTGGGCTTGGGGATCGCGATGTGGTCCTTCATCCGGCCGGGCACCGGCGGCCAGTGCTGGTGGATCAGGCCGAGCACCGCGTAGCAGTCGCCGACGGTGTCGACGATGACCCTGAACGCCAGGAAGTCGAAGACGTTGGCGACGTCCACGCCCTGACGGCGGAGCTTCTGGTAGACCGAGTACATGTGCTTGACCCGACCCTGCACCGTCCCCGTCACGTCGTTCGCCTCGAGCAGACCCTCGATGATGTCGCGAATCTCGGAGAACCAGCGGTCGGCGGCCTCGGCGCGGTCCTTGATCTCGTGCTCCAGGCGCTCCCACTCATCCGGGTGGAGGTACCTGAAGCACAGGTCCTCCATCTCGATCTTGATGCTGCCGATCCCGAGCCGGTTGGCGATCGGCGCGTAGATGTCGAGGGTCTCCCGGGCGATCGCCACCTGCCGATCGCGGCGCAGGAAGTTCAGCGTCCGCATGTTGTGCAGCCGGTCGGCGAGCTTGACCAGGATCACCCGCACGTCGTCCATCGACGCCAGCAGCAGCCGGCGGAAGTTCTCCGCCTCGGTCGCCTCCCGGGACGAGAACGAGCTCTCGTAGTCGGAAAGCTTGGTCAGCGCCACCACCAGCCGCGTCACGTCGGGCCCGAACTCGAACTCGAGCTCCTCGGCCGTGGTCTCGGTGTCCTCGAGCAGATCGTGCAGCAGACCCGCCGCGATGGCGACCTCGTCGAGCTCCATCCCGGCCAGAATCCACGCCACGGTCAGCGGGTGGGTGAAGTAGGCCTCGCCCGACCGGCGCACCTGGCCTTGGTGACGGTTGGCGGCGAAGACGTAGGCGTGCCGCAGGAGATCCTCGTCCGGGTCGGGCCGGTAGAGCTCGACCTTGTTGAGAATGTCCTCGAAGCGGATCTTCGCCGGGGCGTCCATCTAACTATTGTACTTTCAAGGGTCAAGTTTCTCCGATTTCGGGGACTTTCCCGTGGCCGCGTCCGCTTCCGCGTCCGCGTCCGATGCTGGATGCTGGATGCTGGATGGGGCGATGGAATCGATCCCGATCCCGGTCACAGCGGCAGCGGCAGCGCTCAGCGGCAGCAAACAGGAACAGCGACCACCGGCGTCTCCGGGAGGACGTTCCGGCCCGGATCGATCCCGATCCCGATCCCGTTCCCGTTCCCGATGGCAACGTCAGCGTCAGCGTCAGAGAACAGAGACAACGACAACGACAGCGGCCGCGGCAGCGGCAGCGACAGGAACAGCGGCAGCAAACAGGGTCACTCCCACCCCGCTCCTGCCCGGAGCGCACCCCCGCCGCGCTCGAGCCGTTCGGGAACGGACTCAAGAAATATCCTCTCCCCTTCAGAAATCCGCGGGGCGCCGAGCGCAGCGAGGC
>JASFPU010000286.1:0-4933 GCA_050115855.1 Holophagae bacterium | reverse complement strand
CGTGTCCGTTCTCGATCCCCGTCGCATCGATGCCGTCGAGGAGCACGTTGTTCGGCAGCGTGAGCCCGTCGACGTCGGATCGAGTCAACACGCGGTAGCGAACGCCCTCCTCTTGCACCGAACGAAACTCTTCAGGAGGGAAGTACTCAGCGCCGAGCACGGAGCCATCGTCCCGGCTGAAGAAGATCCTCCAGGTCGTGTCCATCGATGGGACGACGAAGAAGTCCTTGTCGAAGTCGACCTCCATGACCCACACCGGCTGATCGTCGAACGTGCCCTCGCGGACCGTACCGGGATTCACTCCGGGCATCCGCAACGAGAACGGCAGCAGCAGCGGGAACAGGATCTGACGGATCGTGCCGCCCGCCATGCGCGGCGCCAGCGCGCGGGTGTCGAGCTGGCCACGGCGCATCGCCCACGAGGTCGTGCCGTCGAGGACGAGGCTGATGCCCTGCCCGAACTCGAGCCGGACGCTGTCGAGGCTCTCGCCGTAGTAGACGGCGGTCATCTCGGTGACATTGGAGGTGCCGTCCTTGGCGGTCTCCTCCTGACGAATGGAGGCGCGCAACATGTCGTGATCGGCGAGCGTCGAGCCGGCCTCACTGACAGCAATGGCGCGGTCGATGAGGGTGGCGGCGGTCGGAACCTCGGCCGCGGCCGGAAGTGCGGCGACCGAAACCGCGGCAGCGAGCAGCAGGGCGAGCAGATATCGGTGCATGTCCATCTCCTTGAGCGGGGGCCGGCCGGCCCTCCGAGTCGATGCCGAGCATTATAGGGGCGACGTCGGATCGGGCTACGTCCAATTACAAGGTGTTTACGTGTCGGGTGCCGGGTCGGTCCGAGCTCCGGCGGCGGTGTGGTATCTTTCGCTCCACCATGGCTTTGAGTCCCGGGCGACCGGCGGTTTCCGTGCGTGACGTCCACAAGTGGTACCGGGTCTATGCGTCACCCACCGAGCGGATTAAAAGGGTGCTCGGCCGGCGCAGCCGTCACCTCGACGTTCAGGCCCTCGATCGGATCACCTTCGAGGTCCCACGCGGCGAGGCGATGGGCATCATCGGCGAGAACGGCGCCGGCAAGTCGACGTTGATGAAGATCGTCGCGGGGACAACGGTGCCGACGGCGGGCGAGGTCGAGGTCAACGGCACGGTGGCCGCGATCCTCGAGCTCGGTGCCGCCTTCCACCCGGAGTTCTCGGGCCGCGACAACGCGGTGCTCTACGGCGCCCTGATGGGCCTCGACGCCGACCAGATGGCGGCCCGTCTCGAACCCATCTTCGCCTTTGCCGAGCTCGGCGAGTTCGTCAACCACCCGGTCAAGAGCTACTCGACGGGAATGGCCATGCGGCTCGCCTTCGCGGTCGCGACCCACGTCGACCCCGACGTGCTGGTGATCGACGAGGCGCTGGCGGTGGGCGACGGCTACTTCCAGAAGAAGTGCATCGACACGATCCGCGACATCAAGGAGCGTGGCACCACCATCCTGTTCTGCTCGCACGCGATGTACCTCGTGACCTTGTTCTGCGAGCGCGCACTCTGGCTCGCCGGCGGCCGGATCGAGCGTGAAGGCCCGGCGCAAGGCGTGGTCGAGGCCTACGAGGCCCACCTCCAGGCCCGGGACTCACGCCGGTTGCACCGCGGCGACGTCGAGCCGCCACCGGGCAGCGACGGCCGTCTGGTGGGGCGGATCGTCTCGGTCGCACCGGCGGCGGCATCCAGCGAGCTCCCGATCGAGCTGGTCCGCGGCGACGAGCTCACGATCGACGTCGAGGTCGCCAGCACCGACCCGGCCGAGCCGTTCCACGTCGCGGTGACCCTCGACACCCTCGATGGCCGGTGCGTGCTCGCCGCGTCGACCCGGCGCGACGGGCTTGACGCGCTGCGGGGCTCGGATCGCTACCGTCTCCGGTTGCGGTTCCCCGCCGTGCCGGTTGCCGCGGGGACCTACCACGTCTACGCCTTCCTGCTCGACGACAGCGGCCTGCACATCCACGACCAGGTCATCGTCACCGAGGCGATCCGTTTTCGGCCATCCGAGTGGACGCCGGCGTTGATCGACGTCGACCACGAGTGGGAGCGTCGGTGACCCGGTCCCCGTCGCAGCGGATCAACTACCTGCTCGAGGACAGCTCGCTGTTCGGCGGCGTCAAAGTCATCCTGCACCACGCCGCGCTGCTGCGGCGACTCGGACACCGGGTTACGGTCGTCAGTCGTGGACCGCGCCCGACCTGGTACCCGACCGACGAGCACTTCGTGACGGTGGCCGACTTCTCGCCCGCGGGGGTGCCGGCGGCGGATCTCAACGTGGCGACATTCTGGACCACGGTGGCGCCGGCCGCGGCTCTGTCAGAAGGGCAGGCTGTGCACTTCTGCCAGGGGTTCGAGGCGGCGCTCGACCACAATCGCGGCCAGCACCCCGAGATCCTCGCCGCGTATGCGGTCGAGCTGCCGACCTGGACCGTGTCGCCCCACCTCGCGACGCTGGTCGGCGACCGCTTCCAACGGTCGGTCCGAGTCGTCCCTCCGGGACTCGAGCCGTACTGGCGGCCACGCCGCCGGCTCGGCCCCGCCCGCCGGCCTCGGATCGTCGTCGCGCATCCGTTCGAGTTCACCATGAAGGGCGTCGAACCGGCGTTGCGGGCGGTCATCAGGATGCGTGACCACGGCCTCGATCCGGTCCTGGTCCGGCTGTCGCAGTGGCCGCTGTCGGATGCCGAGCGCGCGATCGTCGAGCCCGACGAGTTCCACTGCCACATCGCACCGCCCGACGTCGCGACGCTGCTCGCCGGCTGCGACCTTGTGTTGGCCCCGTCGTGGCCGTCGGAGGGCTTCGGGCTGATGGTGCTCGAGGCCATGGCGTGCGGCGTGCCGGTGGTGGCGTCGGACATTCCGTCGCACGCCGGGTTCGCAGCCGGCGCCGCGGCGCTGGTCCCGCTCGACGACGTCGGGGCCTTCGCGACAGCTGCCGAGTCGATCCTGACCCGGCGCCGGCGGTGGTGCGCCTGGCGCCGCGCCGGGCTCGCCGCCGCGCGCGGCTTTCGCGAAGACGAAGTCAGCATTCGGCTGGACGACGCTGTCCGGTGGACCGTATCCAGGTCGTGGGCGCAGCACGAATGAGGGTGTCGCTGGTCGTCGTCTGCCACTTTTCGGCCGCGGTGCTGCCGCCCTGTCTGGCCAGCTTCCGACGCCAGGCCTCCGCGGCTGGCCTCGACGTCGAGGTGGTGGCGGTCGAGCAGTCCGAGGACGCCGAGCAGCGGGCAGCCGTCGAGGCGTGCGGGTCCGACATCCTGTTGGTTCGCCCCAACCGCGGCTACGCGGCGGGCCTCAACGCCGGAATGGAGCGCGCCTCGGGCGACGTCGTAATCCTCGCCAACCCGGATCTGACCTTCCTCGACGGCAGCCTCGCTGCGATCGCAGAGGCGTTCGTCACCGGTGCCGAGGTCGTCGGACCGCAGCTCGTGTGGGATGACGCCGGGCAGGTCATCCTGCCGATCCCCGATGATCCGAGCCCGGTTGCCGAGCTCGGTCGCACCCTCCGGCGCCGCCGACGGTCCGCACCGGCGTTCGGTCGTGTGCTCGATGCCAGCTGGCGCGTGTGGACCGCCACCGAACCGGTCGATGTGCCCTCGCTGCGGGGACCGGTCATGGCGGTCGACCGGCGGGCGGCCGATCGTCTCGGCCCGCTCGATGAGGGCTACTTCCTGTACTACGAGGAGACCGACTGGCTGTGGCGGGCTCGCCGTGCCGGGACGCGGATCATGCTTCAGCCTGCGGCTCGGGTCGCCCACCGCTGGGGTCACGCGACGGCCCGGAGAGCCGATCGCACCGAGATCGAGGCCCGGTCCAGGGCGCGGTACTTCGCCCGCTGGTACCCGTGGTGGATGCGGCGTGCGCTCGCCGCACTGGCTCCGGCCGGTGCGCCGTCGGAGGCCGGGTTCGCGCCGATCGACGGTCCCGACGCGCTGCCGGAGGTTCCGGCAAGCCTGTGGCTGCTGTCGGTGGCCAGCACCATGGAGCCGTCGGCTGGGTGTCTGGGCGGCTCGAGCCTGCCGCCGGCGGCCCGGGAGCTGACGGCCCACGGTCGCTGGTACGCTGTGGCCGCGCGCCGAGCCGGGCGTCGATGGCGGATCCTGGGGGCGTGGATGTGGGGGCAGAGATGACCGATGCGGAGCTCGTGATCCGACCCTTCCGCCCGGGCGACGAGACGGTGATCAACGACGGATTCAACGAGGCCTTCAACCTGAACCGGGGCCTCGACGAGTGGGCCTGGAAGTTTCCGCCCCGGTCGGATGGTCGGTTGATCATGGTCGCCGAGATCGACGGCCACCTGGTCGCCCACTACGCCGGCGTACCGCTGCGGTTCTCGATCGACGGTCGCGAGTGGAGCGCGGCCCAGATCGTCGATGTGTTCTCGACCCGTGCCGCACGCCGAGGGTTCACTCGCAAGGGCGTGTGGGTGCGCACGGTCGAGGGTTTCTTCGACACCTTCGGTGCGTCGGGTCGGGCGTCGCTGCTGTACGGCTTTCCGAGCCCGCGTCCGCTCCGTCTCGGCGTGCTGCAGCTCGGTTACGACGCGGTCGAGCCCCAGCCCATCCACTACCTGTCGCGCGTCCCGGACGCCGGCACCGCTGGTCGACTCCGTCATCTCTACCGGGCGGAGCTCGCCGCCGACTGGGAGCCGCGACTCGATACCCTGTGGCGCCGGGTCCGCCGCGATTACCCTGTGGCGGCGGTGCGCGACGCCGATCGAGCGCTGCACCGCCTCGCCGGTCACCCGACCGTGCACTACCACAGGTTTCTGGTTCTGCCGCGCCTCGGTCGGACGCCCGTCGCGTTCGTCGCCTTCCGCACCGACGAAAGCCGCTGCCGCTGGGTCGACCTGCTGTGGGACCACCGCCACCCCGGCGGGTTGGAGATGATCTGCCACCTGTCGT
>JASFPU010000285.1:0-4945 GCA_050115855.1 Holophagae bacterium | reverse complement strand
GGACGGTGGCTGTCGAGCGGTCCGGACGGTGGGTGCGGGCGACGTTCGACGCGGCGATCGCGTCCCTCGACGAGCTTCAGGACCTCGCCACCGCGTTCGACGACCGAGCCGGGCTCAGGGATCGCCAGACCGCGATCACGCGGATCGAGGACCGATGGGTGGAGCCGTTGCTGTGGGCGGTGGGGATGCCGGGAGCTCGGCTCGACCTCGCGGTGATCGGCGACCGCAGAGCCTGTCGTGTCACGGCGCGGTCCGGCCGCGTCGAGGTCGTCGATCGGGGCGTCTCGACGGCGCGCGCCTCGAGCGAGCTCGCCTGGACGTGCCGACATTTCGGGCCCCGCCGAGCGCTGGCCTGGCTGCACACCGCGCTGCGCTTCGCGCCCGCCGCGGTCACGGTGTCGGGTGTCGAGACCGCCCGGGGTTTTCCCGGCGGGCTGTACCGGATGACGATCAACGACCCACTGCCGGGTGAGCTCGCCGTCACCGACACCGGCGACGTGCCGGCGCTGTGGTTGCTCGAGCACGGCGTGCTGTCCGCTCGGGCGGTCGTTCCCGGCTACCCGGCGTTCTCGGCCGCGATCGAGATGGCCGGGGTGACGCCGAAGAGGGTGTCCGCCGAGCAGCTTCGGGCTGCTGCGAACCCGTACCTGCCGCGGATCATCGACCAGGCGGTGCGGATGCTGCTGCGTCTCGTCGAACGGCTGCCCGAGGTCGACCCATCGGTTCGGGCGAGGGTGACCGTGCTGCTGTTGCGCAGCGCTGAACGAGGGCTGCACCGCGACGCGGTGGTGGCGGCGCCGTGCGTCGCGGTGCGGGACGGCGGTCGCCGGCGGTGGTTGACCCCGCTCGAGGTGGAGCGTCGCGCCGGCCGCCGCGGTGGTGTGGTGGTGTCGGCGCATCCCGCGGCCGCCGGGACAGACCACGTCGGCGGCCTGGTCATCGACGCGACACCGGAGGAGCGGCGCCTGCTGTCGGAGCTGCTCGGCGTCCGGATCGAACCGCTGCATTCCGGCGCCATCGACAGCCTTCGCGAGCGGCTGCTCGTCGTCGGCCGTCGGCTCTGGAGTCGGGTGCGCGGCGCGGTCGGCCGCCGGCCGCTGCCCGAGAGCAGTCTCGGCCGGTCCGAACGCCGCCTGCTCGAGGTCGCCGCGCAGGCGGGCGCCGGAATCGAGCTCTCGGCCGGCAGCGGAGCGCCGCGCCTGCGCGGCGGCCGTGTCGTGATCGGTCGGGATCGGCCCGAGGTCCGGGCCGCGGTCGGCTGCGTCGCGTCGGATGCGCGCTGGCTCTACCCGGCGCTGGTCGCGTTGGCCGACGACGGTGCGGATGTCGATGGCCGCGTGTGGGAACGGTGGCTCGACGCCGTCGCCAACTCGTAGGCGTCAGTTGACGGTGTCGTCCTCGGTGGCATCGAGCTCGATCGGATCGAGCGCGGTCGGCTCCGGGGCGACGATGTCCAGGGCGGCGTCGAACGTCGTGCGCAGCGTGCCGGGCGGGACGCCGTCGGCGAGCATGGCCCAGACGACGGCGCGAAGGAGCTCCTCGCTCATCTGGTCACGGTGCGCGTCGCGCGCCGTCACGAGGCCGCCGAACACGGCGTTGTCGGCCCCGGCGCCGCGCGGAATCAGCACCGTCAGGCAGGCCCCCAGGTCCTGACCCTGTGATCCGGGCGCCTGCTGGATGAGGTCGACCAGCTTGCGCTCGAAGTCGGCGAACCAGTCGGGCCGCGGGTCGCCATCGCTCTTCTCCGGGTCACTCATGATCGGTCTCCTTCGGGCGCCGTGCCGTGCGCCTCGCTCTTTGAGAAAGCACGATCCGTGCCCGAAACGCGCACGGCCGGGGAGCTGTCGATTTCGAGATGTGTCCCGGAACGGGACGGGCTACACTCGACGCATGAACCGTCGGACCCGGGACACGCTGCTGTATCGACTGTTGCGGGGTGTCCTCGAGATCGGCGGCCGGGCGCCGCTGGCGCTCAGCCGCGCGTTCGGCGCCGAGGTCGTCCGGCTCGCGCTGCCGTTCGCCAGACGCGATCGGTCGCGGATGCAGGCGAACGTGGAAATCGCGTTTCCGGAGCTCGACCGCCGACAGCGGGATCGGATCATGCGCGGCTGTGCCCGCCACCTGGGACGGGTGGTCGCCGAGGTGGCGTGGCTGTGGCGGGCCGACGCCGGCATGGTCGAGGATCTGGTCGACGTCGAGGGTGTCGAGCACATCTTCGACGCCCTCGACCGCGGCCGCGGCGCGATCCTCGCCACCGGTCACGTCGGCAACTGGGAGCTGCTCAACGCGCGGCTGGCCGTCGCCGGGGTGCCGATCACCCTGGCGGTCCGCGAGCTCGACGACTCGCGTGTCGACGCCGTGGTGACCGCTCTCCGTACCCGGTTCGGCAGCGAGGTCATTCTGCGTGGCGTGTCCGCGGGGCGCCAGCTGGTCCGCGCGCTCGGCTCGAACCGCGGGGTCGGGCTGCTCATCGACCAGGACATCCCGAGCATCCCGGGCGTTTTCGTTCCGTTCTTCGGCCGCGCTGCCTGGACGCCGTCCGGCGCCGCCATGCTGGCGCTCAGAACTCGGTGTGCCCTGATGCCGGGCTTCATCCACCGGATGCCCGACGGCCGGCACAAGATCAAGATCGATCAACCTTTCGAGCGGCCGACCGAGGGGTCTTTAGAGGCGCGGGTCACCGAGCTCACCGCCGCCGCGACCGCCGCCGTCGAGTGGCACGTCCGCGCGTGGCCGGAGCAGTGGGTGTGGATGCACCGGCGTTGGCGGACCCGTCCCGAGGACGAGAAGGAACCTCCAACCTGACCGCACCCGCGGCAGACTCGCGAGCCGGTCCGGTGACCGGCGGACCGGTTTGTCGTGCGTGACTCCAGCTCGCCTCGGCGCCGGCCGACTCAGCTGACGTCGAAGACCATGCCGACGCGGCGCAGCCGGTCGACCAGTCGCAGGCCCATGGCGGCCGCCGGGGTGAGCACGCCGCCGGGGCTGTCGAGCTCGGCGCCGTCGAGCGCCAGACAGAGCGCCGATTCGCCGAGCATCCTCGACGTCTCGCCGTAGCCGGGGTCGTGGTCGCCGTGGACCCGGACCCGGCCGGTGACCGCGTCGCCGGTCCCCGACGCCCGTCGTCCGTGCAGGTCGATCGTGAAGAAGCCCCGCTCGCGAGCGGCCCGGTCCGGACCGTCGCCCGGTGACGGGAGGAGGGTCTTCAGCAGCAGCGATCGTGTCGGACCCCAGGCGAGCGCGCCGACCAGCGCGCCGATGCCGCCGGCCGCGGCGGTGGCTGCCAACCGGCCCGTGAGCCCCGGACCGAACCCGGTCACTTCTCGGTAGCCGAAGTCGCGGCCGTAGCGCCAGTCGAGCAGCGCGTTGGTGCGACGGACGATCCGCGTGTTGATCGCGGCCATGATGAACGGACCGGTCCAACGGCCGAGCTCGCGGTCGAAGCGCGGACCGGACTGGTCGGGCCCGTCGGGACCGTGCCGCTCGCCGGGCGGGTTGAGCGCGTAGGGGTCGGTGAGGACCCGCCGGACCGACCGGTCCGAGGCTGCCTCGTCGAGGACGTTGACCAGGCTCGCCACCGTGCCGCCGGAGAACCCACCGCGGCTCGCGCCGAGGACGAAGGTGACGTCGTCGAACGGGGCGCCGTGACGGTCGATCGCGGATTCCTGAAGGACGAGCGTGCCGAGATCCGAGGGAATCGAGTCGAAGCCGCAGCAGTGGACGATGCGGGTTCCCGACGCTCGTGCGCGGTCGTGGTGGCGGTCGATCATCCGTCGGATGAACTGGACCTCGCCGGTGAGATCGCAGTAGTCGGTGTCGCGGTCGACGCAGGCGGCCACCAGCTCGTGCCCGTGCACCGCGTACGGCCCGACCGTGGAGCACACCACCCCGGCCGCCGCCGCCATGGCGTCGAGGCTCGCCCGGTCGTGGCTGTCGGCGACGATGAGAGGCAGCTCGGAGGCGGCGGGCGAGATCCGGGTGAGGTCGCGCCGGATTGCCTCGAGCCGGTCCGCGTCGCGGCCGCCGAGCGCGAGCCGGACGCCGGTCGCGGCCAGCTGCCCGACCAGGTGCTCGGCGACCAGGCGTCCGGTGAAACCGGTGGCGCCCCAGAGCACGATGTCGTGATCCCGCGATTGAACCCGGGCTCGATTCATCCCAGCCTCCTCGGTCGTGTGATCCCGATTGTGCCAGATCGCCGGACGGGACGGGGTCGACCGCGTTCGAGGGCGTCAGATCTTGACAGCGCGCGGGTGTGCCGTGGCATCATGAATCAACTGGTTGTTACATGCGAGGACTCATTTCTAAATGGGCTCAATTTAGAGATTATGGAATGGACGCAGTCGCAGCGGCGGCTGCGCGGATCGGCGAAGGGGAGGTCGTCATGGGGTGGATGAGCCGTCTGGCGGTGATCGCGGTGGTCGTGGCACTCGCAGTCCCGGGGGCCGAGGCGCAGCTTGTGTACGATGACTTCGACGCCTATGCCACGGGCGCGCCGCCGCCGTCGCCGTGGTGGAACTGGGGAACCTCCGGCACCATGCTGGTGGACGACACGGTGTTCTGGGGACCCTCGGGCAAGTCGGTGCAGATCAACCGCGTCCTCTTCGACCACCAGGCCTTCGCGATCGGCCAGACCTTTCCGCCGCTGGTCGGCGACACCGACCTGACGTACCACTTCATGCTCGCCGGAGGCTCCGACCGGGAGGCGCTGTGCGTGTTCGGGCGGGACGCGTCGGACAACACCGTCGCCTGGTGGGTCAGCCACGGCGGCCAGTTCGGCAACGCTGTCGCGACGTACTCCGACTCCCAGGGCTGGACCTGGATCATGGATATCGCGAGCGACACCTGGTACGGCGTCCACCTGCTCATCGACCCGGTCTCGTCCACCTACGACGTCACCGTGTGGCAGGACGACAACCCGGCCACCACCGCGACCGCGACCGATCTC
>JASFPU010000284.1:0-4959 GCA_050115855.1 Holophagae bacterium | reverse complement strand
CGAATCGCCCGGGCGACCGCCCGAATCGCATCGTCCTGACCGACGATCCGCTGGCGGAGCAGATCCTCCATCCTGCGCAGCCGGTCCGCCTCGTCCTCCTCGATCGCGGTCACCGGGATGCCGGTCCAGGACGCGACGACCTCCTCGATGTCCGACTGCCTGACGATGATCTCATCCGGGGCGTCGACGGCGTGGGTCTCCAGCATCTCGAGCTCCTCGCGGAGCCGCAGCTCCTCCTCGCGGAGCTCGACCGCCCGCTCGAACTCCTTGCGGGAGATCGCGTCCTTCATGCCCCGGACGGCCTCCCGGATCTCGTGTTGGACCTGGCGCAGCGACGACGACGACGCCACCACCCGCAGCTTGACCCGGGCTCCCGCCTCGTCGAGCACGTCGATCGCCTTGTCCGGAAAGGCACGGTCGGGAATGTAGCGTCCCGAGTGGGTCACGGCGGCGTGCACCGCGTCGTCGGCGTACTGCACGCCGTGGAAGTCCTCGTACCGGCTCTGCACGCCGCGCAGGATCTCGACGGTCTCGTCCTCGGATGGCTGCCGGATGGTGACACCCTGGAATCGGCGGGACAGCGCCCGGTCCTTCTCGACGTACTTACGGTACTCGCGCACGGTCGTCGCCCCGATGCAGGTGATCTCGCCGCGTGACAGCGCCGGCTTGATGATGTTGGCGGCGTCGAGCGAGCCTTCCGCCGATCCGGTGCCGATCAGCGAGTGGATCTCGTCGATGAAGATGATGATCTCGGGGTGCTCGAGCAGCTCGGCGAGCAGGCCCTTGAGCCGCTCCTCGAACTGACCGCGGTACTTGGTGCCGGCGACCAGCAGCGACAGGTCGAGGGCGAGGATCCTGCGGTTGGCGAGCGACAGCGGAACCGTTCCCTCGACGATCCGCGTCGCGAGCCCCTCGACGATCGCCGTCTTGCCGACACCGGAGTCGCCGAGCAGCAGCGGGTTGTTCTTGGTCCGACGGCTCAGGATCTGGATCACGCGCTCGACCTCGACGTCGCGGCCGATCAGCGGATCGAAGCCACCGTCGGCGGCGATCTGGTTGAGATCGCGGGAGTACTCCGCGATGTGCGGCGTGGCGCCCGCCGAGGCCTCGGCCTCGAGCTCGTGGCCGCGACGGATCACCTCGTCGCGAAGCTGGTAGAGCTCGAGCCCGCGCGCCTCCAGGAACTGGGCCGCGCTGCTGTCTTCGAGGCGGAGCAGCCCGAGCACGAGGTGCTCGCTGCCGACGTGGCCGTGACCCATGCCTTCCGCCTCGTGGACGGCGAACGCGAGCACCCGCTTGGTGTCCTCGGCGAGCGGCAGATCGGGCGACGAGCTGACCGGCTCGAGGGCGACACCCTCACCGAGCAGCTCGTCCCTGAGCTCGCGGACGTCGACCCCGACGCCGGCGCACAGCTCGACCAGGACGCCGTCGGCCTCGCGCAGCATGCCGAGCAGCACGTGCTCTGTCGCGATCTGGTGACTCGCCGCACGGGACGCTTCGTAGCGGGCGAAGAACAGCGCGCGACGGACGTTTTCGTTAAACCGTTCGAACATTTTCTGATAGTACGGCCCGCGGCGCGAGGCGGAAGATCCGGTCGCACCTGCGGGCCATCTCCTCGTTGTGGGTCACTATAATTGATGTCAGACCGGCCTTCAAATGGAGCTCCGCCACGAGCTCGAACAGCGCCTCCGCGTTGGCCCGGTCGAGATTCCCCGTCGGTTCGTCCGCGAGCAGCAGGGCCGGTCTCATGGCGAGCGACCGCGCCACCGACACCCGCTGCTGCTCGCCGCCGGAGAGCTGGTCCGGAAAGTGGTGGCGTCGGTCGGCCAGCCCCACCGCGTCGAGCAGCTCGGTGGCGCGGGATCGCGCGTCGCGCCGTCCCTGTCCGGCGATCCTCAGGGGCAGGGCGACGTTGTCCAGAGCGTCCAGCTCGGCGAGTAGATGGTGGTGTTGGAACACGAATCCGATGGTGCGGTTCCGCAGACCGGCCCGTTCCATCTGGTTCAGGTCGTCGGTCGCCGTGCCGTCGATCTCGATCGAACCCTCGTCCGGACGGTCGAGCAGGCCGATGAGGTGGAGCAGCGTGCTCTTGCCGACGCCCGACGGGCCGACCACGGCGAGCATCTCGCCGGCAGCGATCTCGAGCTCGAGCCCCTCGAGCACGACCAGCCGCGTCGGCCCGGCGCCGTAGCTCTTGGTCAGGCCGTTCGCCCGGACCATGGCGCGGGCGTCACTCATAGCGCAACCCGTCGGCCGGCTCACGGCGCGCCACCATGCGCGCCGGAAGCCAGGCCGCCACCAGCGCCAGAATGAGGGACACACCGACGACCAGCACCAGGGAGCCCGGATCGACCCTGAAGGGGACCGCGGCGACCATGAACACACCCGCCGGCAGCTCCAGCGCCTCGGTCCGATCGAGCACGATTGCGAGCCCGCTGCCGAGCACGGCGCCGACCACCGAGCCGACGAGGCCGATGGCGACGCCGAGGATCAGGAACAGGCGGCGCAGGGAGCGGGGCGTGAAGCCCAGCCCGGCCATCACCGCGAGGTCGGTCCGCTTCTCGGCGGCCACCATGGCGACGTTGCACAGCAGGTTGAGCGCCGCCACCACCAGCATCAGCCCGACCGCGACGAAGATCATGACCTTCTCGAGCGCGAGCGCGGTGAGCAGCGGCCGGTGCAGCTCGTTGAGGCCGGCGATCGTCACCGGCACGCTGGTGCCGGCCAGGGCGGCGCGCACCCGCTTGCCGAGCGACCACGGGTCGGCCGGATCCCTGAGCTCGACGGCCTCGACCACCGGCTCGCCCCAGAGCAGCCGTTGGGCGCGGTCGAGGGGCAGCACGACGGCGCCCGACTCCGAACCCGGCTCGGGGACCTCGACCTTGGCGACCGCGGTCCGGATCCGCACCGGCAGCGGACCCATCGGCGTCAGACGCTGGCGCGCCGAGATCACCTCGATGTCGTCGCCGGCTCCGGCGCCGATCCGGCGGGCGAGGATGCGGTCGATGGTCACCCGATCGGTGTCAGAGCGGCCGACCACCGATGCCGGAACGGCATCGGTCTCCGAGCCCACCAGGCAGGTACCCCTCACGACCTCGACGATCTCGACCTCCGGCAGTGCGCCATGCAAGAGCGAGACCAACCCGGCCGGGTCGACCAGCCGTCGGCCGGACGCCGGACGGACCTCGGCGTGCACACCGTAGGTCGCGATCTGCGACCGGATCCCGGTCTGAAACCCGTCGAGCAGGGCGAGCGTGACGACCAGGGCGAAGACGCCGAAGCCGAGACCGATCAGCGAGATCAGGGTCACCGTCGCGACGTGGGTCCGGCGGCGGATGCCGACCAGATAGCGGCGCGCCACATGGAGCTCGGCGTCGAGGCTCATGGGCTCACGAATCGCGGAGCCGGAGCTGCGGGAACAGGATCACGTCGCGGATCGACTGGCGATCGGTGAGCAGCATGACCAGGCGGTCGATGCCGATGCCCTCGCCGCCGGTCGGCGGCATGCCGTGCTCCATGGCGAGCACGAAGTCCTCGTCGACCACCCCGCCGCCGGCCGCCGCCTGCTCCTCGAACCGCCGGCGCTGCTCGGCCGGGTCGTTGAGCTCGGTGTAGGCGTTGGCGACCTCGAGGCCGCCGATGAACAGCTCGAACCGCTCCACCACGTCCGGATCGTCCGGTGTCGACTTGGTCAGCGGCGAGATGTCCCTCGGGTAATCCATGATGAACGCCGGGTCGATCATCTGCGGCTCGGCGGTCATCTCGTACAGCTCCTCGAGCAGCTTGCCGTCGGAGCGTTCCTCGATGCGCTGAACGCCGACCCGTTCCGCCGCGACCTCCATCCGCTCGCGCCCGTCGAGGTCGTCCGGGGTGAGGTCCGAGTACTCGAGGATGGCGTCGCGCAGGGTGATCCGCTTCCACGGCGGTGTCAGATCGATGGTCGTCTCGCCCCACGGCAGCTTCAGCGTGCCCAGCACGTCCCGGGCGATCGTGGTGACCATCTCCTCGGTGAAGTCCATGAGGACCTCGTAGTCGGCGTAGGCCCAGTAGAACTCGAGCATCGTGAACTCGGGGTTGTGGCGGGTCGAGATGCCCTCGTTGCGGAAGTTTCGGTTGATCTCGTAGACCCGTTCGAGACCACCGATGATGAGCCGCTTGAGGTACAGCTCGGGCGCGATCCGCAGGTACAGGTCGAGATCGAGGGTGTTGTGGTGGGTGACGAACGGACGGGCCGTCGCACCGCCCGGGATCGGCTGCATCATCGGCGTCTCGACCTCGAGGAAGCCGGCGTCGTCGAGGAACCTCCGGACACCCGAGATGACGCGACTCCGGACCTCGAAGACCTTCCGCGAGTCGGGGTTGGACAGCAGGTCGAGGTAGCGCTGGCGCGCGCGGGCCTCTCGGTCCGCGAGCCCGTGGTACTTCTCGGGCAGCGGCCGCGCCGCCTTCGACAGCACCTCGACCCGGGACACGGCGACGCTGAGCTCGCCGGTCCGGGTCCGGAACAGGGTCCCCTCGACACCCAGGAAGTCACCCAGGTCGAGCAGCTTGAACACCTGCCACGAGGTCTCGTCGAGGTCGTTCTTCCGCAGGTAGATCTGGATCTGGTCCGCGCCGTCCGACAGATCGGCGAACGACACCTTGCCGTGACCACGGACGGCGCGCAGCCGGCCCGCCAGCCGCACCTGCGGTGGATCGGCCTCGAGCTGCTCGCCGGTGACGTCCTGAAACCTCCCGACCACGTCGCTCACCGAGTCGTCGACCCGGAAGCGGCCGGGGAACGGCTCGACGCCGAGCTCGTGAAGCTGCTCCAGCTTCGACCGACGATTGGCGATGAGCTGCTCGATGGGCTGCTGTTGCACCTTGTCCTCTGACACGCGACCTCCTGCGGGCGCGTGATTGTACCACGGCACAGCTTCGCCCGCGAATCAATAAACATATGTTATTCAGTGAGTTAGC
>JASFPU010000283.1:0-4960 GCA_050115855.1 Holophagae bacterium | reverse complement strand
CGCCCGGGCAGCGTGGTCAGTGTTGATCCGGCGGCTTTCGTACGACCACGCTGCCCGGGTGACGCTGGGACGCGGCCGCCGTCAGGCGGTCGCGGAGCAGAAGGCCGGTGTTAGGGGAAGGGAGCGTTCGCGTTCCCGGCAAGCAAGCCGTCTCGAGCGATCCGGCCCCGAATGATCGTTGGCGGGCGAGACGCCCGCTCCCACAAACGTCGACCCACATCCTCAGAAGTGGTGTTCCGGACCTCAACGATCCCAGACCCGGAGAAGGCCGCCGGCGCCCGATCAGCGCCGAATGGGGATCCACAAGGCCCTCTAGGCCGGAGGGGATCCTTCGACTCGCTTCGCTCGCTCAGGAGGCGACGCTGGGCCAATCCCGCCGCCAGGCGGGGGCGGCCTAGAAGGCCGATGTCGCAGGAGCTGAAACCAAAGCTGTGAGACCCACCGTCGTGCCGTCGGCACGGCGCGGCTTCGATCGGGGAAGACAGCGAGATCGTGATCTCGATGGCTTCCCCGAGTGAAGGCGCCTGCCGCCGTCCGTCGCGGACGGCGGCGGTGGTGGATCGACCAGCTCGCCCCCTACTCGCCGTACAGACTCTCGATGAGCTCCGCGTAGTCCTTCTCGACGACCCGCCGTTTGACCTTGAGCGTCGGTGTCAGGTGGCCGCCCTCGATCGACAGCATCAACGGCAGCACGACGAACTTCTTGATCTGCTCGTAGCGCGCCAGGTTGGCGTTGGTCTCCTCGATCATCCGGGCGTAGCTGCGCGCCAGGGTCGGGTGCTTGGTGAGCTCCTCGACGGAGGTGTAGCTGACGCCCTCGCCCCGGGCCCAGCTCTCGAGCTCTTCCTGGTTGGGCGACAGAAGGGCGACGATGTACGGTCGCTGATCGCCGATCAGCACGGCGTTGTCGATGAGGGGTGACCGCTTGAGCTCGTTCTCGATCGGTTGCGGTGCGACGTTCTTGCCGCCCGCGGTGACGATGAGATCCTTCTTGCGGTCGGTGATCTTGATGAAACCGTCGGCGTCGATCTCGGCGATGTCACCGGTTCGGAAGAAACCGTCCTCGTCGAACACCTCGGCGGTTTTGTCCGGCAGGTTCCAGTAACCCGACATGACGTTGGGTCCACGGACGCAGAGCTCGCCGTCGGTCTCGATCTTGACCTCGACGTCTGGAATCGCCTTGCCGATCGTGCCGATCCGAGTCATCCCCGGCGCCGCGCCGTTGACTCCGATGACGGGCGACGTCTCGGTCAGACCGTATCCCTCCAGAATCCGGATGCCGATCGAGTGGAAGAACTCGTTAACGAACGGGGGCAGTGGCGCGCCGCCCGAAATGCAGAATCGGACCCGACCGCCCAACCCCTCGCGCACCTTGGACAACACCAGCGTGTCGGCGAGGTTGTAGCCGAGTCCGCCCGGCGTCGCCCCTTCGAGCACCTTGGGATAGGCCTTTCGACCGACGCCGACCGCCCAGTTGAACAGGGCGCGCCGAACTGCCGGCGCGTGGTTCACCTTGTCCATGATCTTGTCGTAGACCTTCTCATAAAACCGCGGCACGCCGGCGAACACGGTCGGCTTGATATCCGAAACCAGATCACCGACGTGGTAGACCGAGCAGTAGGCCTTGGACACCGCGAGGTACATGTAGAGGTAGCCGATCATCCGCTCGAACACGTGGCACAGGGGCAGGAACTCGAGGCCGAGATCGTCCGACACGACGGGGGCCCGGCCGTACGAAGCCAACACGTTGCTGACCAGGTTGTTGTGGGTCAGCGTGACGCCCTTGGGCCGGCCGGTCGTGCCCGACGTGTAGATGAGCGTCAGCACCTGGTCCGGCTCGACGCTGGCGGCTCGCTGCCAGAACAGATCTCCCGCGTCCGCCTCGGCGCCCGAGTCGACGAGCTCGTCCATGGCCCGGACGTCGTCCGGCACCGGACCGTCGATCTGGATCAGGTGCTCGAGCTCCGGGCAGGACGGCCGGGCCTCGAGGAACTTCGCCATCTGGTCGCGGTTCTCGACGACCGCCGCGACCGCTCCGGAGTCCTTCGCCTGGAAGGCGACCTGCGCGGCGTTGAGGGTGCCGTACACCGGAACGTCGATGGCGCCGAGATCGACGACCGCCAGGTCGACCATGTGCCACTCGGGACGGTTGTCGGACAGCAACATCACGCGATCACCTCGGCCAATGCCGAGCTTCTCGAGCCCGCGCGCGAGGCGCGACGTGCGTTCGAAAAAGGCCGCGGTGCTGAACACCCGGCGGCCTTCGGGCATCACGTGCACGTAATGCTCGTCTCGGGGGTTGTCGAACTCCTTGCGATAGAGGTCGAGAATGTTGCTCTCGGTCATGCTGGGTCCCCCTCCGGCCGATCGTGTGCCGCCATGCCCCGGATCAGAATTTCGAGCAGCGGCTCCGCGTGGCGTGTCAGGTCGCCCGGTTGATCGGCGAGAATCCAGCTCATCACGAGCTCATCCACGGCGCCGAAGACGACATTGGTTGCCAGGCCCGGGCTGATATCGCTGCGAAACGCCCCGACGCGCTGCCCCTCCTCGATGATCTCGCGCACCAAGTTCAAGTACTCGCCGAGTTTACCACGCGTGAACAGGCTCATGAACCGGCGCGAGTGCCGGGTCTCGATCTGCAGGACGTGGGCCAGCGCTCGGTCGCTGCCGAGGATCTCGAGATGCAGCTCGACCATCACGCGGAGCTTGTCGACGGGATCGTCGAGGTGCTCGATCTCCTGCTCGAGCCGTCCGATGGACCGGCTGAGCACGTCGTCGAAGATGCTCAGCAGCAGGTGCTCCTTGCCGTCAAAGTAGAGGTAGAGGGTGCCGTCGGCGACCTCGGCGGCCTTCGCGACATCGGTCATCCGCGCGGCAAAGTAGCCCTTGCTGGCGAAGACCTCGGTGGCGGCGTGGAGGATCTTGTCGTGCTTGAGCTCGCGTGCGGTGCGACGTCGCGGCGACGGGTCATTCGTCATGAGACCTCCCACGCCCGGGATCTCGCACCAGGCATGCCGACTGAATCACCATTCATATTTCCACCGAGGCAGCCGGACTGTCAAGCCGAGCCCCGACCTCAGGCCGGAGAACGACGGTGCGGGTGCGGACGATCGGCGAGCTGCGGGTGTACCATTCTCTCCACCGGTGATCTGGGGGTGCCGACATGAGTCACGCCGACGTCGAGGACGCCAAGGACGTCAGAATCCGCGTCTACGAGTCGTACAAGGAGATCTTCGCCAGCGCGCCGATCCGGCTCATGAGCCGGACCGTCAGCACGATGCGGGCGAAGGGCTACAGCGATCTGGCGTCGGCGATCGGCGACCTCGACTGGCGCACGGTTCCGGCCGACGACACCGAGGACCCCTTCCTGCGCGACGACTGGGAAGCGCTGCTGGTCCAGGCGTTCGACAACATGGCCGGTTGGCTGCACCAGCTCGCGGCCCGACCGCTGGCCTACAACCTGGACTCGCTCGGCTACCCGGCGGTCGTCGAGGCGTGGTCGGGGCTGTGGCGCAACCAGATCGGTTTTGAGTTCAGCAACCACGCCGGACGGCCGCCGGAGGTCTTCGTCTTCCACGGCGGCAACCAGGCTCTCCAGGCGTCGCTGGTCGGCGTCGCAGAGGCCAACCGGAACCGGACCGGCGCCGCCGGGCCCGCCACCGTCCTCGTGCCGCTGCCGAGCTTCTCCTGCCCTCTGGATCAGATCGCGCTGCAGGGCATGCAGGCCTTCCTGCTGCCGCCGGTCGACCCGGGGATGGACTTCGGTCCGGAGGATCTCGACCGCGTACCCGACGGTGTCGACATCGACGCCGTCTACGCCATGCCGATCACCAATCCAACCGGTCGGACGGTGGAGCCTGCACGCCTGCGGGCGTTCATCGAGGCCGTCCTCGACCGCTGGCCCCACGCCGGGATCATCCTCGACTCGGTGTACGTCCGCCTCCACCCACGGTACCGGGAGATGCTCGCCTGGTACGACGACGACCCGAGATTCGCCGACTCGATCATCTTCATCGACTCGCTGTCCAAGTCGCACGGCGTCACCGGACTGCGCGCCGGCGCCATCTTCACCCGCGCGGCCCGGCTGCGGGACGGCGTACTGCGCTATGCCCAGAACGTCATGGCCGGGCCGTCGAACACGATGCAGGCCGTGGTGCTCGGTCTCATCGGGCCCCACGCGACCCGCGAGGAAGACCTCACCGACTACCTGATCCGGCTCCAGATTCGGATCGGCCGTCACCTCCAGCGTCGCCGCAAGCTCCTACTCGCCCAGGCGTTCGAGCAGTGGCGCGAGCTGCTCGACGACGACCAGCCAGTGCTGCCCGACCCGGTCGGCTTCGACTGGGAGGGCTCGATGTACGCCGTGGTCCACCTGTCGGATCAGTGTCACGACATCGCCGCAGTGCGCGACCTGCCGCCGACCGTCGGCTTCTATCTGGAAACCGGTATCGGCGGCGTGCCGCTCGACGGATTCTGCCGCAACGGCAACCTGGCCAAACACGGTCTCGTGGTCAATGGCGACTCCGACTCGCTCCGTGCGTTCCAGGAGTACGCATCGCGGTTCGTTCGGCTCAGCTTCGGCATGACCCCGCCACCGCGTCGACGCCGTTCGACGGACAACCCGTGAGCCATCAGCGGTCAGCCGTCAGCCATCAGCTCCGTTCTCGACGGGAAAGAGGGCGCTGACGGCGAAGGCGGCCAGGGTCGCCAGTGTGAAGGCGGGGACGAGCTCGTAGAGGTGGTGGAGGCCCCAGCGCTGGACCAGCCACCAACCGGCGAGGGTGAGCACGGTGGCGGCAAGCACGGCAGCGGTGTGGCCGACCTGAAAGGCATCGGTGGCCCGGCCGAGCAGCAGGATCGCAGCAGCGACGACGATCACCACCCACCACAGCCGATCGAACTGGAGCGGCGTCACCGAGGTCGGATCGGTCATCGTCCGAATGCCGAGCTTCCAGACGAC
>JASFPU010000282.1:0-4966 GCA_050115855.1 Holophagae bacterium | reverse complement strand
CCCGGTGCCGCAGATCGCCGCTGTCGACGCCGAGGTCACGGCCCGGCGCCTCGTCGCCAAGTCCGCGGGTGTCTCGATGAACGACCTCGGTGCGTCGCGACCTGAGCTGCTCATCTACCGCACTGGTCTGGTGCGCGGCCGGCCCGGCAGCAACCACCTGGCGTGGGAGGTCAGGGTCACCTCGCCGAGGCTCCGGGAGGTGCTCTACCTCGACGCCCACCACGGCCGGCTGCTCGATCGCCGATCCGAAATCCACGACATCGAGCGGGTGGTCCACCTCCGCCGGTACCCGAACCCGGTCTGGAGCGAGGGCGATAGCCTGCCCTACGGGAGCGGTGACCCGGACGGCGATGGCGAGATCAACGAGCTGATCAGTGCGACCCGCGACATCTACGACCTGATGGCCAACCTGACCGCAGGTCAGTACCTGAGCTTCGACGGCGCTGGAGCGGTCATGCACTCGGTCTACGACTCGGATTCCATCGACTGTCCGAACGCGGTCGAGTCGAATGGAATCACCTCGTACTGCGACGGCATGGTGAGCGACGACGTCGTCGCCCACGAGTGGACCCACGCCTACACCGAGTGGACCCACCGGTTGATCTATCAGTGGCAGCCGGGGGCGCTCAACGAGGCGTACTCGGACATCTTCGGGGAGCTCGCCGATCAGCTCAACGGCCGGGGCAGCGATCTGCCGGACCAGGTGCGGGGCCCGGGCGAGTGCTCGACTGCCGGGGGCAATCCGACACCTACTCTCGAGGTCGCCGAACCGGCGGCGATCGCCGGGGTCTACCCCGCCGGCGGCGCGGTCTTCAACCCGATCCCGCCGTGGTCGGTGTTCAGTTCGGTCGTGCTCGCCGACGACGCCGTCGGTGTCGGCAGCGACGCCTGTCAGGCGCTGCAGAGCTTCCCGGTCGGTGCGATCGCGCTCATCGACCGCGGCGATTGCCTGTTCCGCGACAAGGTGCTCCACGCCCAGCAGGCCGGTGCATCGGCCGCGATCGTCGTCAACAACCAGGGCGACGGCGTGTTGGAGATGGGCGGCGACCTGCCGCGCCTGGCCATCCCGTCGGTGTTGATCGGTCAGGCCGACGGGACACAAATCAAGACCTCGCTCGACGACGGGGTGAGTGCGACGCTATCGTCGACCGAGCCACTGTCGGACTCGCTGCGCTGGCTCATCGGCGAGGACACGGCCGCACTGGGTACGCTGCGCGACATGTGGTCCCCGTCGTGCCTCGGCGACCCCGGACGCGTCGGCAGTGCGAACTACGCCTGCGACGAAAGCGACAACGGTGGCGTCCACACCAACAGCGGCGTCGTCAACCACGCGTTCGCGCTGCTGGTCGACGGCGGCACCTTCAACGGAGAGGCGGTGCGCGCCATCGGCTCGACCAGGGCGGCGAGAATCTACTGGCGCGCGATGAGCGTGTACCAGACCCCGGTCAGCACCTTCGCCAATCACGCCGATCTGCTCGAGATCAGCTGTCAGGATCTCATCGGTGCAACCCTGTACGACCTGTCGACCGGGGCTCCGTCGGCCGAGACGGTGACCGCTGATGACTGCGCCGGTGTCGCGGCCGCAATGCGCGCCGTCGACATGCGCGACACTCCCGTCCAGTGTCATTTCGAACCGCTGCTCGAGCCGGACGGCCCCGAGCCAGCCGGCGACGTCGTCGTGTTCGACGACGGCTTCGACGACGGACCGGAGACCGCGTGGCGTCTGAGCAATCACGGCGTCTTTCCCGAGTACGAGCCTCGCGACTGGGTGTGGACCGATCGGCTCCCGCCCGGCGGTGACGGCGGCGGCTGGTTTGCCGTCGACAGCGTGCTGATCGGCGATTGCATACCCGGCAGCGACGATCAGAGCGGCGTCATGGAGCTCTCCAGTCCGGTGATTTCGATGCCGGCCGACGTGCAGGATCCCGCCCTCATCTTCAACCACTGGGTCGCCACCGAGCACGCCTGGGACGGCGGCAATCTGAAAATCAGCGTCAACGGCGGGCCGTTCGTGCTCGTGCCGCCTTCGACGTTCGCCTTCAACCCGTACAACGGCCGGATCAACCCGGCGGGCGGCGTCAACCCGAACAGCAACCCTCTCGCGGGCGAACGCGCGTTCACCGGTACCAACCAGGGCACGCTGGGCGGAAGTTGGGGACGGAGCCTGGTCGATCTCAGCGGGCTGGTCGGTCCAAGCGACAGCTTCGTGCTCCGCTTCGATCTCGGTGTCGACGGCTGCAACGGCGCAGAGGGTTGGTACCTCGACCGCGTCGCGGTCGTGGCGACCGGGCTGGCGCCGCGACATGTCGCAGGGAGGGTCGCCCCGTAGCGGATCGATCGCATCGGACGGATCGTCCGCCGGGTTCGTCACCCAGCCGGAGAATCACCACCGACGCACCGCCGCCCCAGGTCACACGTCGCACCACTGACGAGTCACATCTCACTTTTCACGACTCGGCCGGCACCTCGACCCAGAACCAACCTCGAAGCTCGCCGTCGGAAAAGCCGACCGCTTCGTCGTGCGGATAGCCGTCGGCAATGGCCTGCCGGACGGCCGGGTCCATGGCTGCCGGATCTCCGTGGCACGCGAGGCACGGTTCGGCGACACGAATCGGCGACAGAACCCCGAGCTCGCCGTGCGGACCGACCAGCGTCGTCGGCCCCTCGACGTGGCGCTCGACGAGATCGGCAGCCCATGCCGGCGGTTGGTTCGCCGGGTTCCGCAGGCGGAACGAGGTGCGCCCGATCTTCACCCCGGTCTCCTCGGCGGTGTGCTCGCTGATCATGGGCGCCATGTCGCGACAGATATCGACCGCTCCAGCCGGTCCGCCGACCTCGAGCTCCTCGGTCAGTGCCCCCATCAGCGTGCTCGCCAGGTGGTCCTTCGCCGCCGCCGCCCGCTCGAGCTGCTGTTGTTGATCGTGGTCCAGCGCCGCCAGGTCGACGACGCGCCACTGCTGCTGCCCCTCCTCCGGATGCGACACGGCCTGCTCGGTCGTGTTGCCGCCGCAACCGAACGAAACCGCGACCACCAGCGCCACCTCGATGACCGGTCCACGCATGTCGGCCTCCCTCCCCTCGTGTTCAATGTAGTTCCGGAGCGGCGCAGGAACAAGCCCGAGCGAGGCGGACGGCGACCTCCGATTCACGAGGTCCTCCGCCTCGTTTTGGAGGAGAAAGGCGTAGGCGAGTGAGCTAAATGATTGGTGGGGTTGACAGGTTTCTTGTTTGGTTATATACTTAAGTTCGATGGATGGAAAGTCCATCAGATCTGTTTCAAGGCCCGTGTCCTGACCGACCCACCCCAACGACCCACCAACCATCGACCCACCAATCAAACTCACCAACAACCCACCTTGCACGGGCTGGAACAGGTCTGCCCGTGTGCGATACTCACTGACGATGCCCGTCTCTCCTTCGACGCGTCTGTTCCTGGTCCGCCACGGCGAGGTCGACTCGAACCGCGAGATGCGATATCTCGGTCGCACCGACGAACCGCTCAACGGCGTCGGTCGCCGGCAGGCCGCCGCGCTCGCCGGCGCATTCGGTTCGATCGCCATCGATGCCCTCTGGTCGAGCCCGCTCTGTCGCACGGTGGCAACCGCGGAGGCGATCGCGGACGCGACCGGCGCGGCGATTCGGATCGACCGACGGCTCACCGAGCTCGACTTCGGCAGCTGGGAGGGTTTGACGCGGCACCAGGCCCGAAACATCTCGCCCGAGCATCGCGAGCGCGTGCGGAGCTGGGAGGCCGACCCGGCGATCCGAACCCCAGATGGCGAGAGCCTCGCCGAGCTGCAGTCCCGTGTGCTCGCGGCGACCGGCGACATCGTGACCGAATGCCCCGGCGCCTCGGTCGTCATCGTCACCCATATGGGACCGGTCAAAGTCCTGCTCTGCGCTGCTCTCGGCCTCCCTCTCGAGCGAACCCGACGGATCTTCCTCGACCCGGCGACCATCAGCGTCGTCGACTGGGGAACCGAACCTGTCGTGCGCCTGATCAACGGCCACGGCCACATGGGCTTCGACCAGGCGCGCTGGATGGAACGACCCTCTTCAGCCGACTGACACCCTCGAGCCCGGTCACTGCGTCTGGCTCGACATCACTTTGATTGCCACCATCGTGATGTCGTCGACCTGAGCAGTATCGTCCTTGAAATCCCACACCTCACGCAGGATCACGTCACGGATCCCGGCCGCCGACAGCCCGTCGTCCATCGTCTCGAGGGTCGCCGTCAACCGATCCCACCCGAATTGATCGCCGGCCCGATTCACCGTCTCCACCAATCCGTCGCTGTACAACAGCACGACGTCTCCGGGACGGATCTCAACGCGGTCCTCGAGGTAGCTCGAGTGCTCCATGGCGCCGAGAGGAAACGCCCCAGAACCCACCTCGATGACGTCGCCGCCGAGGCGGCGGAGCAGCGCCGGCGGGTGGCCGGCGGTGCTGATCAGCAGCGTTGCCTCACGGCGGTCGAGCAGAGCAACCGCCAGCGTCATGTGCATCCGTGGCGCGGAGGTCCGTTTGAGCATCCGATTGACCCGGTCGAGCACGGCGCTCGGATGGGCCATGTCGTCGTGCAGCAGGTTGAGGCTCGAGCGAACGCCGGACAGGACCAGACCGCTGGCCACGCCGTGGCCCGTGACGTCGCCGACCACGACGGCCAGACGGTCCGCGTCGAGCTCGAAGTAGTCGTAGTAGTCGCCGCCGACCTCGGTCGCCGGCAGTGACAGCGACGCCAGGTCGAGCCAACCGATCTCGGGCGCGGACCTGGGCAGCATGCTGAGCTGGATCTCCCGCGCGTACTCGAGCTCCTGCTTCATCCGGAGCCGGTCGTGATGGCGCGCCGACTCGCTTCGCCACCGTGTCAGAAAGCCCGCCTCCTGGCGTCGGCTGAGCCCCCACGACACCGCACCGATCGTCGTGGTCAGCAGGCCGTAGAGTACGAGGCTCAGAAACGGTGGC
>JASFPU010000281.1:0-4973 GCA_050115855.1 Holophagae bacterium | reverse complement strand
TCGCTACCGGCTGACCATTTCGCGCGCCGTTCGGCTGGTGACCGCGGTCGGGCTCGACCCGGACGGTTGGGAGCTGTCGGACGGGATGGCCTTCGAGGTGCGCACCGAGGCGCCCGGGGACGCCGGTCCGACGGTGAGAGCGCGGGTCGAGCTCGATCCTCGTGCGCGAGCCGACGACCGCCGCTTCGTGCCGCTCGACATCGATCTGTCGGACGTCGCCGGTCGCACCGTCGAGCTCACCCTCGCCACCGATGCCGGACCGGCTGGAGACCCGACCTGCGACTGGGGTGGCTGGCTCGAGCCGAAGCTGGTGATCGACGGTGAGCGTACGTTGGTCCCGATCTACTCCGGTGCCAACCGGATCTACCGCAACCTCCGGGCGCTGCCGCGTGCGTGGCTCGTCCACCGGACCCGAGAGGTGGCGCCGGGAGATCTTGCCGCGGCCGCCGCGGCGCTCGGTGACCCCGACTTCGATCCACTCCTGGAGGCCGTCGTCGAGGGTCGCCCGGGCGGCCGACTGGGCGTTCCGGGTTCCGCGGACGCGGCGCGGATCACATCGTACGCCGACGAGCGGGTCGAGCTCGACGTGGTGACCGCCGAGCCGGCGCTGCTCGTCGTCTCCGACATGGTCTACCCCGGGTGGCGAGCGACGATCGACGCCGTCGAGCAGCCGATCGTGCCGACCAATCTCGTGATGCGAGGCGTGGTCGTGCCGGCCGGCGACCACCGCGTGGTGTTCGCCTACCGGCCGACCCGCTTCGCGCTCGGCATCGCGACGGCCGGGCTTTGTCTGGCCGGTTGTGGTGCGGCGCTTGGCGTCGCCGGGTGGCGCCGGCGGCGGACCGATCGGAGGTGACTCGGGTTCGTGCGTCGGCTCGGCGCCGCCGAGCTCGGCGCCGCTCGTTGTCCTGGTATACTGGCCGTCAGATCAACAGAATCAGACGAGGGGAGCATGAACATGCGGCGAGGAACTCTCATTGTGCTGTGCGTCGCGGCCGCTGTCCTGGCGATCGGCCCCGAACCGGCGGAGGCCCAGGTCGACGGCTACCACCTGACCGGCATCAACTTCAACTTCGCCAACCCGGGGGCGCGCGCACGCGGCATCGGCGGCGCCTTCGTCGCGCTCGCCGACGACTCGACGGCGGCGCTCGCCAACCCGGCGGGGCTGGCGTTTCTCGACGGCCAGTTCTCGCTCGAGGTGATCTACGACGAGGAGCAGGCGCCGGTCGGTCAGATCACCCAGGGTCAGGTCGACATCGGCGGTGTCTTTCCCGACTACGCGTTCACCGCGGTGGACGATCCGTACCGGGTCGCGTCGGACAGCCAGTCGACCCGCATCAGTCACGCCAGTTTGGTGTTTCCGATCCCGAGGGCGCACCTCGGCCTTGCCGTCTACTACGCCTCGCTCGCCGATCTGGACCAGGACTACTCGGTGGGACCGGGGCTGATGTGCGTCGACAACGGCAGCCCGTACACGCCGGGCGCCGGCGGCGGCTGCACTGGTCCGGCCGACGAGTCGTTCGGCGAGCTCTACACGCCGTTCGACGTCCGGGCCACGCTGACCTCCGATCTGATCGGTGTCGGCGTCGGGTGGGCGCTGGGTGACGCCCTCTCGATCGGTGGTTCGGTGGCGTGGGGCAGCACCGAGTTCTCCGGCCGGTCGACCACACAGGGGTTGGAGGATGCGGCTGGTAACGCGCTGATCGCAGCGCTCAGTCAGACCTCGGATGTCGACGACAGCGACGTCATGTACTCGCTCGGCGTGCTGTACCGCGGTGACTTCCTCGGCATCGGTCTGAACTACCGATCGGAGATGACCTTCGACATCGCCAGCGACGTGCTCGACGCGGCCGGTGAACCGGTGCCGGATCAGGCGTTCGGCGGCGAGTTCCGCATCCCCGAGCGGTTCTCCGCCGGGCTCGCACTGTTCCCGGGCGACAATTGGGTGATCGCTGGGGAGTACGTCAGGATCCCGTACTCGACCATCCCGGAGGGCATGCCGACTCAGTTCGACATCCTGCGCCAGCAGGCCGGCGTCGAGTACACCAGCGCCGACGTCAGCGAGTACCACATCGGGGCCGAGTACACCACCTTCAGCGATGGCCGGGGCTGGAGCATCCGTGTCGGTTACTGGCGCGACGAGAGCCACCTGATTTACGCGTCGAAGGGCTACAGCGACCCGATCGAGAATCCCGACCCGGATCTGCTGCTCGCCGGCGCGGCGCTGCTGTACCAGGAGCTCGATCTGAACTTCGACCACTTCACCGCAGGCGTCGGCGCAGCCTTTGGCAGGTTCCGGCTCGACGCAGCGGTCGACTACTCCGAGGACGCCGGCACCGATTTCCTGCTCAGCGGCGTCTTCTACTTCTGACCTGATTCGGTTTAAGAAACCGAGCCGGGGCCTCTCGACACGAGGCCCCGGATCTCTTTCTCAGTTCCGGGTCGCCTCGATCGTCGTCGGGTCGCCGGTCGCATTGTCGACCATCGACGCGTAGACGTAGACCGCGCCGCCGGTCGTGACCTCGACCAGCGCGTGCACGCTCGGCAACGGCGTGTCGTCCAGCCCGAGCGCGTCGAAGATCTTGGTGACCTGGAGGTGCGATTGTGATGGCACCGTCACCGTGATGGATCCGATCGAGCGTAGCGCGGGGAAGTTCGAGAAGAAGCTCAGCTCGACCTCGGTGTCGGCGTCCGAGAACGCCGCGATGCCGATGTTGGTCCGGCTGTCCAGGCTGTGGCTCATGCCGACGATGGTCCCGGAGTGGTTCGAATCGACCAGGTCGCCGGCGGACAACGCCTTGATCAGCTGGCCGAGGGTCCCGCCGCCGGCCATCCGGTTGTAGGTCCTCGAGTTGATCAGCAGCTGGGCATCGGAGTAGACGTGCAGCGCACCCTGCGTCTTGGCGCTCTGGGGGAGGGCGAAGAGGTCGATCATGACGTCCTCCCACGCCAGCTGGTGGCCGCCCTGGATGGTCACCGTCCGCTCGAGGCGGTCGCCGACCACGCCGGTCCGGTCATACTCGGGAATGTAGACGAATCGGACGTCCTGGTCGGCCGTGCCGATCGGGCTGTTGATCACGAAACGGGTGCCCCAGACGCTGTCGGCCGCTCCCTGGGTGTGCGCTACCACCGCGACCAGGTGGTGCGTCTCGGCGGCGATCGATCCGCCGTCGTCGCGCTTGGCCACGACCTGGTTGGAGTGGATCGCGTCGATGGTCGTCGGATCGCCGGTGATCTGGTCGACCACCGAGCTGATGACGTTGACCCGACCGTCGCCCGCAACCACCTCGACCGTGGCGTAGGCCGATGCCTGACCGCCGCCGCCCAGGCTGCCCAGGTTGCGGAGCAGGTTGCTGTGGCCCTCGACGTCGAAGGTCGTGCTGCGGAGCCGCTGCCCGGACGCGTTGAAGACCTCGACCTCGAGCGTCACCCACTCCCCGTCGACCTCCTGAAAGAACAGGTTCGATCGGAAGATATCGTCGTGGCGCAGCCCGACGAGCGTCACCTCGCCGTCGTCCCTGCCGATGGTCAGCTTGTCGCGCAGACCGCGCACCGCCTGACCGAAAGTGCCGGTTGCCGCCTGGTTGTAAGAGCGGGTCAGGAAGTGGACCGGCATCGGCGCATCGAGCCACAGCGCGCCGTTGCCGGTGGTCGCGAACAGATCCTCGACCAGGTTCTCCCAGTACAGGCCAGTCTCCGGCCCGAGGTCGAACGGGCCGGCGGTCATGATCTCGGTACTGCCGAGCGGCGTGTACTCGAAGACCAGCGGCAACGAATCCGGATTTGGGTTGAAGATCCAGCCCTCGGTTAGCCAGAACGTGCCGCCGGTGCCGCCGACGCCGCCGACCGCGGCCGGCACCGAGGGCCGACGATCGCTGCCGCCCGCGCGGCCGGAGGCGTCCGGCGGCAGGCCGCAGTCGTCGGCGCACGACCACGCGGTCTCCTGGCCCTCGCAGACGCCGTCGCCGCAGATGACGACACCGGCGACGTCGACCGTCCAGATCTTGGTGTCGGTCCCACCGGGGTACTGGCAGGTCATGGCGACGTCCCACTCACCGGTCATCTGGAACCGGTGGGACGGGTTCTCCTCGGTCGATGTCCAGCCGTCGCCGGACTCCCACAGCCAGCCGGTCGGAGTGCCGGTGGAGCGGTCGGCGAAGCGGACCTTCTGGTCCCGTTTGGGTTGCTCCGGCCACCAGGTGAAATCGGCCACGCCGATGTCTGATTTGATCTCGAAGCCGCAGTTGGACGACCACTCGCTGGTGCAGTAGTTGACGCCGTCGCCGGTCGCCTGGACCCGCGCGGTATAACTGCCGACCTCGAGAATTCCAGGGTTGGCCGAGGCCTGGTTCTGCGGCGTCGAACCGCCGGCGATCGGTACTCCCGAGGTGTTCCTGACCTGCCACCGGTAGCCGGTCTCGTTGGCGATGTCGGTCCACCGCAGCGTCGGCGATTGGTCGAAGGTCTGGCCGCCGCAGGTCGTGTCGCCGACCGCGGTGACGACGGGAATCTGCAGTGGCTCGCACTCCCCGACGACCTGGAACGAGCAGTACGCGGTCCACGGACTGTCACAGAACTCGACCCCGTCGCCGACCGCCTGAACGCGGGCGATATAGGCGCCGGGAGCCAATGTGCCGACAGTCGCCGAGGTCACGTTCTGGCCGGTGGTGCCACTCGCGATGGGGTTGCCGAACGAGTCGCGGACTTCCCAGCGGTACCCGGTGTCATTGGCGATGTCGCTCCACACCAGGACCGGTGACGTGTCCTGGGTCTGCCCGCCGCAGGCCGCACCGCCGACGCTGACGATGGTCGGCGTCGGCAGCTCCTCACAGGGCTCGATGACCTCGAACGAGCAGTTCGCCGACCACGGGCCGTCGCAGTAGGAGGCCCCGTCGCCGAGCGCTCGGACGCGCACCAGGTAGCTGCCCGGTGCGAGTGTTCCGACGGTGGCGTTCGTCACGTTGGCGCCGGTG
>JASFPU010000280.1:0-4974 GCA_050115855.1 Holophagae bacterium | reverse complement strand
GCCGAGCTCTCCGGCACCGACGATGAGCACCGACTGGAGATTGCCACCGGACCGGCGGATGCGTCGGAGGACGTCCGAGATCCACCACCTGGACAACGCCACGAGCAGCACGTCGAGCACAGCGAACACGGGCAGGAACAGACGGGAATAGGTGAAGTCGGACGGTCGGTAGAAGGTCAGGAACGCAGTCAACAGAATCGTCGCGAGCAGCACGGCGAGCGCGACACGCAACAGCTCGTCGAACCGCGATCGCAGGCGTCGCAGCTGGTACAGACCCTGGAAGTAGAACACCGCCGGCCACATCAGTGCGGTCACCGGAATCAGCCGGAGGTACATCTCAAGGGGTGGGACACCCTTGGTCACCGGGTGGATCTCGACCTCGAACCGCAGCCAGTAGGCGATGAGAATCGCGATGGCAGTTGCCAGGACGTCGCCCGCCAACAGGAGCGCCACCTGGATCTGACGACGACGCTGGATCATCCCAGTGCCCTACCGAACCCCAGCCGATCGAGCAGGAACGCGAACCGGACCTTGAACCGCTCACGCGAGAACACCTCGGCCCGGTGTCGGAGAGCCTCGGCGTCCCACGAACGGTCGAGCACCCGGGCTGCCGCATCGACCAGCGCTTCCGGGGACGAATCCTCGGCGAGCTCGCCCTCGATGCCGGAGCGCACGACGTCGGCGGTCCCCGACGCGCTGAGACCGATCACCGGGGTGCCGCACGCCAGGGCCTCGACCGTGACCATGCCGAAATCCTCGACGTTGGGCACGAGCAGCGCGGCAGCCCTCCTGTAGGCGTCCCGCAGCTCGTCCCGTTCGAGCCAACCGAGGAAACGGACGTCGCGGCCGGCGATCCGCTTGAGATGCGCCATCCGGGGTCCCGTGCCGACAATCTCCAACGGCCGACCGATCCGCTGTGCCACCTCGATCGCAACCTCCACCCTCTTGTACGGAACAAGGGCCGCAACCGTCAGGAGCGCGTCACCGCGCTCGCCTCCAGGCGTGAAGTACTCGGTCGCCACCGGCGGCGGAATGACCTCCGCGTGACGGTTCCAGTAGTGCTTGATCCGCCACGCGACGAGCTGCGAGTTGGCGATCAGCCGATCGACGCGGGCCGACGAGACCATGTCCCACTGGCGCAGCTTGGCCAGACGAGACTCGACGACCGGCTGCAACAGCGAGAGGATGCGTGCTGTGTACAACGTCCTCTGGTCCCAGGCGTAGCGCATGGGCGTGTGGACGTAGCTGAGGTGGAAGGCCCCCGGAGGTGGGATGACGCCCTTGGCGACGCAGTGGCTGGACGAGATGACGAGATCGGCCTCCGGAAAGCTGAAGCTCTCCATCGCGGCCGGCATCAGCGGCAGCAGGTACCGCCACTTCCGGCCGCCGAATGACGGCGTCTGCAGCCACGACGTCCGGATGGGGTGTTCCTCGAGCGCCGGCATCACGGTTCCCTGGCGGTGGACCAGAGTGTACAGCGGGGCGTCGGGAAACAACTTGGCGATCTCGTACAGCACCCACTCGCCGCCACGCATCCCCGTCAGCCAGTCGTGGACCAGCGCGACTCGCACCTCAGGCCTCCCCCAACGCCCGCCGATAGGTGTCGACGGTTGCGTCCACCATACGCTCCCACGTCATGCGCTCGGCTCGACGGCGTCCCGCCTCCACCATTCTCTGCCGCAGTGGATCGTCGACCAGCACCTGCTCGAGTGCGGCCGCGACCTCGTCGACGTCGAGCGGGTTGACCAGCCGCGCCACGTCCTCACCGAGCTCTCTCATCGCACCGACGTTGGACGTCACCACCGGCAACCCGGCCGCCATGGCCTCGAGGACGGGTAGGCCGAACCCCTCGTACAACGCGATGTGCAGCAGCACAGCCGCCACATGGTACAACGCCCGGAGGTGGCTCTGTGGCACCCGACCGAGGAACCGTACCCGGTCGGTCAAACCGAGACGCCGCGCGCGGTCGGCGAGACGGCTCGAAGGATCGAGCCCGCCGACGAAGACCAGCTGACCGGGAACCCGGTGGCGCCGCACCGCCAGGTGATAGGCCCGGAGCACCACGTCCAGGTTCTTGTGCGGCTTGTCGTTGGCAACGACCAGCACGAGCGGCGCCTGGAGCCCGTAGAACTCCTTGAGCGAGTCGACCTCGGCGGCGCTCGGCCGCACGCCGAGCGTCGCGTCGACGCCGTTTGGGACCACAACGAGCCGCGCGGGATCGGCGGCGAACAGGTTGATGAGATCGCGCCGGGAGGTCCTGGACACCGTGATCACGACCCGCGAGCGGCGCAGCGCGGAGCGGAGCATGACCCGGAGGTACCACCTGGCGAGACTCGCGCGCTCCGCCGGCGGGTAGAAGAGCTGGATGACATCGTGCACCGTGGTGACCACCGGCCCCGGCGACAACGCGGGCACCACGTAGTGCGGGATGTGGACCAGGTCCACCCCCTCCCGAAAGAGCGCGGTGGGCATCGCAACGTGCTCGGACAACGAGTAGCCGCCGGCGCTGGTAGTGAGCACCGCTGCCGACGGGGCCAGGTCCCGCAGGCGGGACTCGTGCCCCGGACGGACGACCACCGTCAGCTCGACGTCGCGTCGACCGTCGAGGCCTCGGAGCAGGGAGCTCAGATAGGTCCCGATACCGAAATCGGTCAGTTTCCGGGCGTCGACGGCGAGGTGCACGCCGCTATTGTAGGAAAAACCGGAGGAAAGAGAAGTTCGGACCGGATCGGCAGCGCCGGGGATACACTGGGTTCATGGCACGCAGCGGGGATCGTGGGCCGACCGGCCGTCAGGGAGATGCACCGTGACCGGGATCGTGATCCCTTCCCTCGGTAGCCGGCACCTGACCCGCAGCCTGGAAGCGGTGGCCGATCTGGATCCCGCGCCGACGCGCACCGTGGTCGTTCTGTCGGGATCGGGCTCGGTCACCGCCCAGGCGGCCGGGGTCGAGCTGGTCCGGGCCGGCTCGCGGCTCGGCTTCGCGGCGGCGGTCAACCTCGGCATCGCCACGCTCGGACCAGAGCTCCGGAGAGTCGCGGTGTTCAACGACGACGCGGTTCCGGCACCGGGCTGGCTCGGTCGACTCGACGCGGCGCTCGACGCCGATCCCGGATGTGCCGCGGTCCAGGGCACCATCACCGACGCGGTCGGCGTTGTCACCGACGGCCGCGGCATCGCACTCGACGAGCTCGGTCTGCCGGTTCAGGTCGACCGTGGTTCGTCGCCGGCTCCCGAACCGGGATCCCCGCGGCCGATCGTCGCGGTGTCGGGCACGGCCGCTCTGTATCGCATGCGCGCGCTGCGAACGGCACAGCTCGGCGACGGCGCCATCTTCGACCCGCGCTTCGGCAGCTACCACGAGGACCTCGACCTGGGTCTGAGACTGCGGCGGATGGGCTGGTCCGCGACCTGGGTTCCGGGCGCGTGGGCGAGCCACGTCGGATCGGCGACCGGCCGACGGCTGGGCTGGCGTCACCCGTGGTGGGTGCTCGCCAACCGCTGGCGGGCGTTGGCGGGCAACCTGACCGGTCGGGCGCTGGCCACCGCAACCCCGCGGTTGCTGCGCGGCGAGCTGCGAGCCGTCCGCACCCTGGCCCGTGACAACCTGCGAGCGGTGCCGACCGCCATCGCCGTCATGGCATCCCTTGCTTGGCTGGTCGCCGGCGGGTTGAGACGGTCCAGCCCGGGACCGCGACTCACTGCACTCGAGGAGCTCAGCGTATGAACGTACTCGTCCTGTCCGATGATCGATTGGGTCCGGCGATGGCGGGCTCGGCGCTGCGGGCGTGGGAGCTCGGCAACGCGATCGCCGCCACTGGTCGCCCGGTTCGGCTGGCCGCTGCTGCGGGATCGGCCCTGCCCGGCGACTCCCCCGTCGAGCTGGTCGACCGCCCGTCGTGGGGCTGGGCCGATGCCGTCGTCGCACCGCCGTGGAGCCTCCACATCCCGGCGTTCGCCGGTCGCCACATCCTGGTGGTCGACGGCGCGACGCCGCTGCTGTCCGAGCTTGACACCATGCCCTCGACGCCGGCCGTTCGTCGGCGGCGCCGGACCGCCGCCGCCCGACTGCCGCTCGCGGCGGCCAGGGCCCACGCCGTGTTGGTCGCCGGCGCCGCGCAGCACGACTGGTGGCGTGCCCTCCTCCACCGCCGACCCGATGTGCCGATCCTCGAGGTGCCGTTCGGGATCCCGGAACAGGATCCACCCGACGACCGGGCCGAGGTGATCGGGGTTCCTGCCGACTGGTCGGTGATCTTGTGGTGGGGCGGCGTCTGGCCGTGGCTCGATCTCGACACCCTGCTCGCCGCTCGCGCTCGACTCGGTCGGGTCCCGGTCAGCATCGTGGTACCGACGGCGGCACGCCCCGGGGGCAAGCTCGCTCAGTTCACCGCCAACGACCTCAACCGGATGGCCGCCCGCTACGCGTTGTCGTCGCCCGAGGTCGTCCCGCTCGAGCACTGGGCGCCGTACGACGAGCGCCACCTGATCCTCAACCGAGCCTCCGTGATGGCCTTCCTCCACCCGGCCGGCGCCGAGGCCGAGCTGTCGTTTCGGACCCGGGCCATGGATGCGCTGTGGTCGGCCACACCGATGCTGCTCACCGCCGGCGGTGAGGTCGCGCGCCTCGCCGACGCGCTGGGCTGGGGAGAGGTGGTCGAACCGGGCAACGCTGTCGCGGTCAGCGACGCCCTGAAACGACTGCTCGATCCCGAGCAGCAGGCCCGCACCCGAGCGGCGATCGGCGAGCACCGCGACCACTGGAGGTGGTCCCGGATCGCGGCTCCGCTGGTCGAAGCCCTGCCCGGACTGTCCGGTGTCGAACGGGGTGGACTCGTCGCGCCGCTGCTGCGC
The DNA here is from genome assembly GCA_050115855.1 of Holophagae bacterium. GTDB lineage: Bacteria > Acidobacteriota > Thermoanaerobaculia > Thermoanaerobaculales > Sulfomarinibacteraceae > JAHECW01. The sequence goes on along the minus strand of JASFPU010000280.1, from coordinate 120 downwards.
GCCGGGGTGACCATGGCCGGTTTCCGGGGTCGCCGCAGGTGACTGTCACTGCGGTCATCGTCCGGTGGCGCGGCGGGACGGAGATCGAGCGATGCCTCGACGCGCTCCGCGCTCAGCGCG
>JASFPU010000279.1:0-4986 GCA_050115855.1 Holophagae bacterium | reverse complement strand
CCGGCGGCCTTCCTGTTGGCCGGTACGTATGCACGTTGTTGAACGCTCGGGCTCGGCGGTTGCCCGGCATCGGAGTTGTGCACAACGAGCTCTTCGCCGAGACGTCGTCCGGGCACAACTCCGTGCCCGGCACGCCCGCCGGAGGCGATTGAAGTCGCCGGGATCGAGGCGGTCACCGGTACGGGCACTGTTTTTTGCGCGGCCCCCGCGCGCAAAAAAAGCCCCCCGCGCGAAGGCGGGGGGTGGCAACGGCTTTCGCCGATTTGATGAAAACCGAAGAAATCAGGCGTTGTTCTGGCTCTGGTAGAACTTCATGAGGATCTCGGCGACCTCGGGGCGGGCGAACTCGCCCGGCAGCGCCTCGCCGGCGGCGAGCATGGCGCGCACCTTGGTGCCGGACAGCAGGACGAAGTCCTCCTTGGTGTGGCCCTCGGGTGCGTCCCTCATCATGATGACCTTGCCGAGCTTCTTGGAGAATGCGGTGTGGTCCGCCTCGAAGATCTTGATCTCGAGCGCGCCGGCGGGTACCTCGTCGTGGAAGATCGTCTGGGCGTCGAATGGGCCGTAGTAGTCGCCGACACCGGCGTGGTCGCGGCCGACGATCAGGTGAGTCGCGCCCATGTTCTGACGGAAGACCGCGTGCAGCACGGCCTCGCGCGGGCCCGCGTACAGCATGTCATAGCCGTAGCCGGTGATCTCCACCGAGTTGGGCGGGAAGTAGAGCTCGGCCATCTTGCGGATGGCGGCGTCGCGGACGTCGGCCGGGATGTCGCCGGGCTTGAGCTTGCCGAGCAGCATGTGGATCACGGCGCCGTCGGCGTTCTCGCGTTCCATGGCCATGCGCACCAGCTCCTCGTGGGCGCGGTGCATCGGGTTGCGGGTCTGGAAGGCGACAACCTTGTTCCATCCGTGCTTCTCGATGAGGTCGCGGATCTGACCGGCGGTGCGGAAGGTCTCCGGGAAGTCCTTCGCGAAGTAGGAGAAGTTGAGGACCTGAATGGGGCCGGAGATGAAGGTCGTGCCGACGCTGTTGAACGCCTTCACGCCGGGGTGCTCCATGTCCTTGGTCCGGTAGATCTTGTCGGTCATGAAGGCCATCTGCTCATCAGTGGCGGTGTCGAGGCCCTCGACGGTCTGGATCGCGATCACCGGGTTGCCGGCGACGTTGGGATCCTTGAGCGCGATCCGCATGCCGGGCTCGATGCCGGAGGCGTCCTCGACGACGTTGACGATGGGGACGGGCCAGAACAGACCGTCGGTGGTCTTCATGTTCTCGGCAACCGACATCGAGTCGGCGAGGTTCATGAAGCCGGTCAGCGGGTTGAAGTAGCCCGAGCCCAGCATGACGGCGTTGGCGGCCGCCTGCGAGCAGACGACGACGGACGGCAGGCCCTTCGCCTCTTCCTCGAGCGCGGCGCGCGTGGCATCGTCGGCGACGTACAGGGGATTGAGAGTGTCGGATCCGTGAGGCTTGATCATGTCGATGTTCTCCTTGTCGTTTTTTCACCGCCCGCGTCGAGCGGTTGATCTCGTCTATCTGGCGGTTGTCATCCGTTCGTGAACCATGGCCAATGTGCGGTAGAAGATGTGGGCGAACTTCGAGTAGGGGAGGGTGAGGAAGAGAGAGAGCACCACCCCCAGGTGCACGACGTACACCACGAACCCGATCGTCGGATTGGCCACCGTGAAGCGGAAGACCTCGGTCAGGACACCGGTCGCGATCACGGTGAGCACGAGCCACAGGAAGAAGCGGTCGAACGCGGTGGTCTGCCCGACCAGCTTGTCTCCTCTCTTGAGGCGATTGACGAAGAGCAGGATTCCGCCGACCACCAGCAGGACCGCCGAGATGTTGGCCAGCCACTTGTTCCAGTGGGTGATCGGCACCGGGTAGCCGATGTCTTGGAAGAACGGCAGCGCGAAGAACCAGGAGAACGGCGGCGTGTCCGCGTACAGGAACACGACCGCGAATCCGGAGGCGACCGCCGCGCCGACGAAGCCCCACATCACCATGAAATGTCCCCACCGCCGTTTCGGAATTCCTCGGTCGCAGGTCGAGAACTTGGTGTGCAACGCGATGTCTTTGACCGCGCCGAACAGCGAGCCGATGAAGCTCCCGCTTCGTTGCTGCTGGTTTCCCATCATTTTCCAGAACTTCGTTCCGGAGGCGAAGAGGGCGACGCAGACGAAGCCGACAGCTGCAAAGTTGACGGCATAGATCAACCAGTGCGGGACCAGGGCGTCGTAGAAGTACTGGCCCATGGTCGGCCCCGGAACGAGACCGTGGTGTGTTTCGACCTCACCGAAACCGGTCACGGCTCCGATCAGGATCGCCCAGAACAGGATCGGGCCGAAGACCAGCAGCGGCCAGGTCTTCCTGACGTTGCCGACCATGTGTCCGATACCTGCGGGAAAGGCGAGCTTCTCGACCACCATGGCGCGCAGCGACGCCATGATGTCGCCCGGGTTCACCTCGCGGGGACACCGGACGCTGCAGTCGTTGCACTGGTGGCAGAGCCACGGAGCGGGGTCGCCCATGAGCTGATCGAAGAGACCCCATTGGGCGAGCAGAACCTGACGCCGGGGGAACGGCGAGTCGGCCGGCGCCAGCTCGCACACACTCGAGCAGGTGGCGCACTGGTAGCACCGCGCCGCGTTCTCCCCTCCGCGCTCGAAGAACTCGTGCCGGAGGTCGGACGGTTGAACGATCGGGATCGATGCCATGACGAGCCCCTTTCCCTAGAATCCCTTGAGCGGGTTGGGTCCCATCTCGTCGAGCTCTTCGGCGAACTCGTCGAGAACCCGAGGCACCCGGTCGAACTCATCGTGCGACAGCTCGACGACCTTGATGCGTTCGGGCTCGAGGGCCAGACGTTGCAGTGTCTCGCCGACGTTGCCGAGCCGGGTGTTGGCGAGCTCCGAGCCGCGGACGTAGTGGCACTGGTAGTCGTCGCCGTACTTGCAGCCGATGAGGATGACCCCGTCGACGCCGGCCGACAACGCCTCGGCAATCCACACGATGTTGGTCGAGCCCAGGCAACGGATCGGGATGATCCGGACCCACGGGTTCCACGCGACGCCGCTCGCGGCGGCCTTCTCGAGCGCCGGCACCGCGTCGTTTTCGCACATCAGTGCGAGAATCCGCGGTTTCTCCTCGTAGTCCTCGGGGATCGACATCGCCTTGATCATCTCCGCCACCATGTGGACCGAGTAGTCCTGGAAGCTGATGATTCGCTCGGGGCAGGCTCCCATGCAGATGCCGCACCGGCGGCAGCGCAGTGGGTTGAACTCCGGTGTTCCTTTGGCGTCCTCGTTGAGGGTGCCGAACGGGCACTCCTCGGTGCAGCGCTTGCACTGAGTGCAGCGTTGGAGGAAGAAGTCGGGGTACGACCTGTCGCCGGCGCGGGGGTGGACCGCCTCGCCCCGCCTGGACATCTCGATGCACTGGACCGCCTTCATGGCAGCGCCGAGGCCGTCCTCGGCAGCCTGGATCGAGTCCATCGGCGCGTGCACCGCGCCCGCGGCGTAGATTCCGGTGCGCCGGGTCTCGTACGGGAAGCAGATGAAGTGCGAGTCGGGGAAGCTGTACTTGAGTGTCGGTAGATCGGGTCCTTGACGGTAGCCCAGGTTGAGGATCTCGGTGCCCTCGTGGTCGGCGAGCTCTTCGGCTCGCTTCGCCGACTGCTCTCTCACCTGCGAGCTCTCGCTGTTCTCGGCTTGATAGCGCGAGTCGTGCAGCTCACGGATGAGCTCACCGTCGGCCGAGTGCGGGACCATGCCGGTCGCCAGGACCACGAGGTCCGCGTCGAGCTGTACGTGGTCGCCGAGCAAGCTGTTCGCCAGGTGGATCGACAGCTTGCCGTTGGCCTCGATCTTCTCGACCTCGCCGCGGGTCATCATCATCTCAGTCGATTTCTGGACGCCGACGAAGAAGTGCTCCATGTGACCCGGCGCCCGGATGTCCTTGTAGATGACCGCACTTTCGATCGACGGGTCGAGTTTCTTGACCTCGGCGACCTGGCGCAGCGTGTTGACGCAGCAGTCCGACGAGCAGTAGACAAGGTGATCCGGGTCGCGTGAGCCGGCGCACTGGATAAAGGCGATCCGCTCTGGCTTTCTGCCGTCCGACGGTCGCGCGATGGTGCCGGCCGCCAGCATGGTCTCGAACTCGTGAGACGTGACCACGTCGGCCGACTGGCCGTACCCGAGGTGCCCGAGCTTGTTCGGGTTGTAGGGTCGGGCGCCGGTCGCCTGGACGATCGCACCGATGGTCAGCTCGGTGGTCTCGGGGCCGTCGAGGACGACTTTGAACTGACCGGGCTGGCCGGTGATCTTGCTGATCTCGGTGTCGAGCAGGATCCGTATTCCGTCGTTGGCCTCGACCTTCTCGATCAGCGCCGGAATCGGGTTCGCGACCGGCGCGTCGTAGGGCGGCTCCTCGGGTGGAATCGAGACCTGATCGGCGAGCAGCCCGCCGAGCTTCGAGTCGTGCTCGACGAGCACGACCGGGTGGCCGAGTCCGGCGGCGGTGAGCGCGGCCTCGAGACCGGCGCGGCCGCTGCCAACGACCATGACGGTGTCGTCGACCTCTTCGGTGAGAGGCTCGATCGCCTTCATGCCGTTGAGCCGGGCGAGCCCCATCCTGACCAGATCTTGGGCAAGCATCAGTGTGTCTTCCGCATCCTGTCCCTCGCCGTCGGCGGGATGGGACCAGGTGCAGTGCTCGCGCAGCGCGACCCGGAAGACTGCTGGGACCTCGTCGCTCAGCGGCGCGAACTCCTGCGCCTTGGCACGCTCCGAGCAGGCGGCGAGGAGGACGCCGTTGAGATCGTTCTCGCTCACCGTGGAACGGATCAGCGCGAGTCCCTCGGGGCCGCACAGGCAATCGTGGGCGGCGGTGGCGGCGCACCCCTTTTCGTTGGCGGCCGCGAAGACCTCGTCCGTGTCGACGGCGTCGCCGATGCCGCAACCGGTACACAGAAAAACGCC
>JASFPU010000278.1:0-4989 GCA_050115855.1 Holophagae bacterium | reverse complement strand
GGATATCTGACGGACACCGAGATGAAGGACCTGCGGCGGAGCGTCGAGAGCCAGGCCTTTCTGGACGACGAAGCTCGGAAGCAACTCAACGACTGGACCGATCCTGGCGAGCCTCCATCGCCCGCCGAACTGCGTGCTGTCCTGCGCCGGATTCACGAGGCGGCGAGGAACGCCGACGAGACCGAGCGCACGTCGCTCGTGGGTCTGGGAGTGGCACTGGTCACGCGGGATCGGGATGCATCCGACGTCGACTGGATCGACTCGCGGACCCGCACGGCCCTCGAGAACCTGGAGAGGACGCTCGGAGTCGAGTGTGTCGAGGCCGCAGCCGAGCTGATGCGCGTGGGGCCGGACCAGGTGCCGCCGCCCCCAGTCGAGCCACCGGACTTCGATGTGGAGGTCATGCGCACGCTGCTCGACGGGCGGTTCGGTGAGCAGCGGGACGCGGTCCGGGAGCTGTTGGCTCAGGATGCGTTCTCCTACGCCTACAACCTGACCAAGGAAGAACAGCGAGAGCGCGTTCTGGGCTGGCTTCAGAAGCTCGCCGGGGAAGGGGTGGGACGGCTGGCGTACCCGGGCGTGACGTCTGACGTTGACACTCTCGGACCGTTCGTGGCGACGTTCGAGACGCTGGCGCTCTTCGACTTGAGCCTGGTCGTGAAGTTCGGCGTCCAGTTCGGGCTCTTCGGCGGCACGATCTACTTCCTGGGCACGGAGAAGCACCACGAGACCTACCTGCAGCGGGTCGCGGACTGTGATCTGCTGGGGTGCTTCGCGATGACGGAATCGGGCCACGGCTCCAACGTGCGGGATCTGGAGACCACCATCACCTACCAGCCCTCTACTGACACGTTCGTGGTGAACACGCCGAGCGAGCGCGCCCGGAAGGAGTGGATCGGCAACGCCGCCGACGACGGAACGTTGGCCACGGTCTTCGGTCAGCTGATCGTCGACGGGGAGAACCACGGGGTGCACGCCATCCTGGTTCCGATCCGGACTCCGGAGGGAGAGCCACTGCCGGACGTCCGCACCTCGGATTGTGGTCACAAGATGGGCCTGAACGGCGTGGACAACGGCCGGCTCTTCTTCGACAACGTGATCGTGCCGCGTGACAACCTCCTGGATCGGTTCGGCGGTGTGACCGAGGATGGGGTCTACCGCAGCCCGATCCCGGGGGACACCAAACGGTTCTTCACGACGCTGGGCACGTTGGTCGGCGGACGGGTGAGCGTCGCCGGAGCCGCGCTGAGCGCGGCGAAATCCGCCCTGTCGATCGCGATCCTCTACGGCGCGAAGCGCCGCCAGTTCGGTCCGGCGGGCGAGCTCGAGACGGCGATTCTGGACTACCAGACCCACCAGCGGCGGCTGATGCCGCGGCTGGCTCGAACATTCGCGTTCGACTTCGGACTCCAGTACCTGACGGAGCGGTACCTGAACAAGACCGACGACGACGCGCAGGAGGTGGAGGCGCTGGCTGCGGGGCTGAAGGCCGGCGCGACGTGGCACGCCACCGACACGATCCAGACGTCGAGGGAGTGCTGCGGTGGCAACGGCTACCTGAGCGAGAATCGATTCGCGTCGCTGAAGGCCGACACCGACGTCTTTGCGACCTTCGAGGGCGACAACATCGTGCTGCTCCAGCTGGTCGCCAAGAGCCTGCTCGGCGAATTTCGCCGGCAGTTCCGCGACGAACGTCTCTTCAGCATGCTCCGGTACATCGGAGAGCAGGCTTCCAGCCAGCTCTCGCGTTGGAACCCGGTGACCACGCGGACGACGTCCAGCGAGCACCTGCGGGACCGGGACTGGCAGCTGGAGATGTTCCGGTACCGAGAGCGCGACCTGCTCACCACGTTGGCGCGCCGTCTGAAGAAGCGGATCGACGCGGGGATGGACTCCTTCGATGCGTTCTCCGAGTGCCAGAACCACGCGGTGAACCTCGCGAACGCTCACATCGACCGTGTGCTGGTCGAGCAGTTCGTCTCGGCCTCCGAGAATGCGGACGACAGCCTGATACCCACTCTGGAGGCTCTCTGCGACCTCTTCGCGCTGAGCACGTTCGAAGAGCACCGGAGCTGGTTTCTGGAGGAAGGGTACATCGCACCGGCGAAGGCGAAGGCGATCCGGAAAGAGGTCACGCAGCTCTGCGCAGAAGTGCGGGTGCAGGCCGTTCATCTGGTGGACGCCTTCGGCATCCCGGAGTCGTGTCTCGCGGCGCCGATCGCGATATCCGATCGGGCCTTCTGAAGGTCGTCGCGTCAGTTAGGCGGTCCGACGCGGCATCGATCGGGGTCGCACCGTTCCAGGTCAGGACGCTCGCTTCGACGCAGCGGACTTCTGGGCGCGGCGTCGTGCGGCCATCTTGAGGCCCTCCCACGCGACCCAGCCGCGCATGGCGGCACCGGCGACCTTGCCTCTGCGGTGGTCGGTGCGGTCGAGGCTCCAGTGGACGATGGACTTCGGCGGGGTGCTCCGCTCTGCCTCGGGGCGCTCGACGAGCTGAATGGCGTCGTACTCGCAGCCGACGGCGCAGACGCCGCACCCGAGGCAGCGCACTCCATCGACGGCAAAGACGTCGTCCTCGACCTCGGAGATGGCGTTGACCGGGCACCGCTCGCCCTCCTCGCAGACGCCGCAGACGGTGCAGGAGTCGACATCGATCTCGGCGACGTAGTTGGAGCGGGCGATCATGTAGGGCGCGTCGTGCTCGTTCAGGGCGCGCAGCAGACCGCAGCAGCACGAGCAGCAGTTGCAGACGAAGTAGGGCTCGCCCTGCGTGTTGTAGGTGTTGTGAACGAGGCCCTCCTCCTCGCACCTGTCGAGCAGCTCGAGGGCCTCCTCGCGGGTCACCTCGCGGCCCCACTCGGGCATGCCGTCGTAGGCGTCCGCGGCGCGGGCGAAGGACATGCAGGTCTCCTTCGTGTGGCTGCACGGATTGCCGAGAAGATCCATCTCCTTGCGGCAGATGCACTCGGCAACCCTGAACGAGTTGCATCCCTCGAGGATGCGGCGGAGATCGTCGTAGTGCATGATCTCGGCGCGGGCGTCGATCCGCTTGTTCACCGGCACCACGCGAACCAGGGCGGGCTCGTGACCACCGAGGGTCGTCAGCAGGATCGGCGCGTAGCGCTCGAAGAGCTCCGCCATCTCGCGGTCGAGGTGGTTGAGCTGGAACTCCCAGATGCCGATCACGAAGGGCGCCATGGCGTAGTTTTCGACGCCGCGCAGGCGCATTTTGAAGATCTGGCCCTTGTCGGCCATGGCGTCGAGGTCGGCCTTGACCTCGTCCGGAGGCCGCCGGATGCGCTTGGCAACCACCTCGACCGGCTCGGGGACCGGCTTGAGCCGCAGCGTCATGGCGGCGTCCTTCGGGCTGAATATCTTGCGGAGGATGTCCAGGTGGACGCCATCCTCGGCGGCCGGATAGCCGTTCGGCAACTTGTCGAGCGCCCGCGCGAGCCGGGTGTAGACATCGGTCATGTCATCCTCCCCAGGATTCGAACTCGACCTCAACGGTATGTCCTCACGCGTGGCCAAGCAAGCGGGGGATTGATCGATCGGTGGCAAAAGATGGCTGTCGAGTGAACCCGGGCGCAACGAGCGGAATCCCCCAACCACCTGTTCCGCGAGCGTGTCGAAGCAGATCATCACGACGACGACACGGGACCGGATTTCGGCGGACGAGTCTCGGTTTTCCCCGGCCCCGATCAGGGCCTGCCGACCGTCACGGGTGAGGTCGAACATCTGCACCTGACGTGCAGGATCGAGCTCGACGAGAGATGGGGGTGGTCGTGGAGAACTGCGGCACGGTCGTTACGCCAAGGCTGAGGGATCCCCGCGATCCGACCCTGGACATAATGTGCTTGCCGTCGCGCCTCCAGAACAGGTAGGCGTCGCGGCCGGTGGGCTGATGGTTTGGGCGATGGGCTTGTGTTTTGGCGCAAGGGTCGGCGTGCTCGTCCGTCATTCCGAGCGAGGAAGCTCCAATTCCTCTGTCATTCCGAGCCAAGGACAGATGCGTGTAGATGCGTGATTGCGCGAAACCTATTAGGGTGCCCCGGAGTCGCCGGAGGGCACGCTCGAGGCCCGCTCTTCCGGGGCTATGGGTCCGGTCGGACGCGGTGGGTCCCGCGACGGACCAGCTGCGGCGTCGAGCAGCCGAAGCTCTCGAAGTGCCGGAGCAGAGCATCGACCCCGTCCGGTGTGATGTTGACCGACCAGAAGTCCATGAACCACATCAGCTGATCGCGGACCTCGGCGTGCGAGTAGTCATGAAACCAGGGGGTGACGTCGCCGGCGAGCGGGGCGTGGATGTCCAGCATCTGCACCGCTTTGTCGCACCAGGGATTGAACGCGTCGAGGTCCACCCAACGCAGTGTCCGATCGGCGTGGGTCCGGAAGGAGGCTCGCCCCGCGCCGGTGTCGAAAACCAAACTCCACTGCGACGTGTGCTCGGAGAAGCGCTCGCCGGCGATGGCGTCGAGGGTGTCGAAGGCATACTGGACACCATCCGCGGCGGTGGCCCCGGTGAAGCCCGACACCCGGTCGGCCGCGATGCAGAACCGCTGTGACGAGCTGTCCATCCAGGTGTAGTTGCCTGAACCTCCCACGATCTGCCACAGCCGCAGTACGTCGCTGTACGGGGAGTTGGTGAGCACGCTCACCGGAAGGTCATTCCCGGTGTGCGCCACGAACTCGCCGTCGAGGAATTCGACGGTCGCGGTGGCGCCGGAGCGGTCGGCAACCAGGTAGTGGTCGACGGTCAGGGTGCGGACCAAGTCATCTGTGGCCAGCACCTCGTCCACGGTCGCGCAGGTGTCGAGGAGGTACTGCATCCAGTTCCCCGAATCGAGAACCGGCCGCGAATCCGGCGGCGGCAGCTCGGTCTCGTACAGCGACATGGTGCTCATGACCAGGCCCGCTTCGTTCATCCCGGCCCACGCCAGCTGGTAGCCGACGAAGTTGAAGGTGACGCTGGCGTACGCCGAGCTC
>JASFPU010000277.1:0-4990 GCA_050115855.1 Holophagae bacterium | reverse complement strand
GTACTCGGGCGAGAACGGCTCACCCTCGGGATCGACCAGCTCGACGCCCTGCCGCTGAAGAACATCCCAGAGCTGCTTGGCGATCATCTCGACACCTTGGTGGAAGGCATCGGGATCGGCCGCCGGTCCGTGGTCCAGCGCCCGCTCGAAGTTGTCGAGCACCGGGAGCAGATCGCGCATCAGCTCCTCGTTGGCGAACCGTTTGATCTCCACGCGCTCGCGCTCGGTTCGTTTGCGGAAGTTGTCGAACTCGGCGAGCTTGCGCAGGTGGATATCGCGCAGCTCGTCGAGCTCCCGTTCGAGTCTTTCGATCTCCATCTCAACCGACGGCCCGAGGCCGACCGCGTCATGTTTGGGGTCGCGGGTGGGTTGCGCCGGGTGCGGTTCCGCCGTATCGGCGTCGCTCGGCTCGTCCACGAACTCGACCTCGATCCTGTCACCGCCGTTGCCGTTGAGGTCCGACGGTGCATCCCTGTAATCATCCATGCATCGCTCCAGGTTCTTCCAACATCTTGGTCAACGAGTCCCCGACGTACTCGACGACAGGAACGATCCGCGCGTAATCCATCCGTTTCGGGCCCATCACGCCGACCGCTCCGGCGCGCCTTCCGTTCTTGAAAAACAGGGTGGTCACCATGCCCAGCTCGCCCGAGGCCGTCACCTCGGACTCCCGGCCGATGATGACGCGGGTCGGTTCGGTCGCCAGCGCCCGCCGGATCTCGTCGACGATCCGCCTTTCGTCCTCGAGGGTGGCAAACAGCGACCTGACCCGTTCGATTTCGGCGAACTCATCCGTCTGCAGGAGATTGTCGGTGCCCGCCACCTGGACTTCGACCAGCACCCCGTCGACCGGCAGCACCTGGCACATGACGTCCCGAGCCTGTGCCTCGAGCTCGCCGGCACATCCGTCGCGTTCGTCGCTCGGCACATGGACCTCGTCGGCGACATCATCGACATCGAACCCCCGGTACCGGCCCGTGACGAAGTTGGAGATCTCCTGCAGCCGCTCCCGACTCAGCGGTTCAGCCGGCGTCAGGAGCCGCTTGTCCACGGCACCGTCGGAGGTCACGAGCAGCGCGAGCACGCGGTCGCCCTCGAGGGGCACGAGCGACACCGCTTCAAGCGTTCGGCCGGTACCGAACGGCCGGACGGCGACACCGGCCTCGTCGGTCACATCGGCGACCAGACGTGCGACCCACGCGAAATCCTCGACCAGCTCCCGCCGCATCTCGTTCATGCGCTGGGCGAGCTGCCGGCGGAAGCTCGGCGCGAGCCGCCTCCCCCTCGAAACAGTGTCGACATACAACCGCCAGGTCTGATCGGACGGCACCGTCCCGGCCGATGCGTGCGGCCGGACGAGGTACCCTGCCTCCTCGAGCTCTGACATCAGGTTCCGGATCGTCGCCGGCGACAGACCGAGACCCGAGAAGCGAGCGACCTCGCGCGACGCGACCGGACCACCGGAGCGGATGTACAGCTCGACGATCGCGCACAGCACTTTGAGCATTCGTGAATTCGAGATCACGCTCGGGTCCCCCGGGGGAGTGCGTCGAAAAGGCGGCCATTCGACTGCAACTCGACAAATATCAACACATACACACGCCAACCTCGAGTATTGTAGCATTCTCGAACGGCCGGGCCGTGCGTCCAAGGCCGGTTCGGCCATCGGCCCGCCACGCGGTTCGATACCGTGGTGGTCGACCGATCGGGCTCGGCGAACGCAGACCCTACCGCCGAGCACGCCCGCGGCACGCTGTTTCACGCTGAATTGACCCCGTCAAAGACGGTGTGTTAGCTTTGATCTGGCTGATGAGGTAACGATTCCAGCATGGTTTTCTTCAATTGGGCAACGATGCAGATGGCCGCGAAGATCGTCTATTACGGTCCGGGCCTTTGCGGTAAAACCTCAAATCTGTCTTACATTTACGCCAAGACCACGCCGAGTTCGCGGGGCGAGATGGTGTCCCTGGAAACCGAGTCCGACCGCACCCTTTTCTTCGACCTCCTGCCCATCGAGGTCGGCACCATCGGCGGTTTCAAAACCCGTCTCCAGTTGTACACGGTCCCCGGCCAGGTGTTCTACAACACGACCCGCAAGCTGGTGCTCAAAGGTGTCGACGGTCTGGTCTTCGTCGCCGACTCACAGCGTCCGATGCGCGAGGCGAACGTCGAGAGCTTCACCAGTCTGGTCGACAACCTCGAGGATCTCGGCCTCGAGATGTCCGAGCTGCCGCTCGTGCTGCAGTACAACAAACGCGATCTGAAGAACATCCTCACGGTCGACGAGCTCAACCACGACCTCAATGGAAACTCCGTCTTCCCGTTTTTCGAGGCATCGGCCATCAACGGCGACGGTGTCTTCGAGACATTGAAGGAAATCACGAAGCTGACGCTCAAGAAGCTGCGGACGCGCATGGCATCGTCACAGCCAGGCGCTGTCCCGGCGCCCGCTGAACCGGTGCGACCGGCGGTGCCATCGCCCCGTCCGGAGTCGATCTCCGCCGCTGCTCTGGCTCGCGCGGCGGAGGAAGGCGTCGTTTCCGATGGCACCGCCGATCCCGAGCCGGCACATTCGTCGACACAGACCCCGGTGTCACCACCGACGCCGGCGACACCGCGTCCCGAGCCCGAATCGGACGTCTTCGCGACTGAGGACGACGAGATCCGGGACGACCGTCCGACGTCTGGTCCGCTCGGCGCTACCGACCAGGACGCCACCACCCCGTCCGAGGCTCCCGCCGGCACCCCCCCGAAGCCTGCACCCGACATCCCGTCGCTCGAGGTGTCCGCACCCGAAAGCACACCCGACCGCGCGGTGGAATCGCCGTCTGCGTCCACCCCGGAGCCGGCCGGCACCGACGCGGCCGAGGTCGAGTTCGATCGGACGGAAAGCGACGAAGGTCCGGCTCTCGAGCCACCGCCGATGAAACGAGTTCACGTGTCGAACCAGCTCGACATTCTCGCCGAGCTCGAGGGTCTCCGCTCGGGCAAGACGACGGCGTCGGGCGGCCCGAGCAGTCGGCCGTCATCGAGCGAAATCGACATCGACTCCCTGATCTCCGGCGCGGTGGGTGGCTCCCGCGAGCTGCGCCGGCGGGTCCGCGACCAGCTCAATTCGGACACGTTCGCCCGGATGCACGCCGTCGAGCTCGTCGTCCGGGTCCAGGACGCCGGTGGCGAGACGATCCAGTCCCTGTCGCCCGTCTCGCTCGAGGTCGAAGGGGCGGCCGAGCTGAAGAAGCTGTCGCTCCGGTTCATCCTCGACCTCGACAACGCCCGGTGACATGCGGACGCCGACGTTCCGGACCCGATCGCGTGTCGATGTGATCTTCATGGCGATTTCAAAATGGTCGATCCTGCGCCGAATCTCGACGGTCACGGTCACGGTCGCGGCGGCGCTCGCGATCGTCGGATGCGCCTCCACTGCGAGCACTCCTCCCGCCGCGACAGACCGGTCGGTGCCGGCGGATCCGTTCGTCGACTGGAGCGAGACCACCAGGTCGTATGCCGACGAGCTTCTCGAGCAGGCCCGCCGCCTGGTCGACACCGGCGACACCCAGACCGCCCTCGACCGGATCGACGACGCACTCTGCCTGGCGCTCGATCCGCCGGCGGAGATCGCCGACGACAGCCGGTACCTCGACTTCGTGGCCGCCGTGCTCGCCGACGCCGAGGATCTCGAACGCGACATGGCCGAACTCACCGATGTCGAGCCCGAGGCCGAACAGGTCGTGGTGCTGCCGCCGATCGAGCTGCCCGAGGAGTCGTCAGAACCGACCGTGACCGTCGGTCCGGACGGCCTACCGACCAGCTCCTACCCCCTCGTGCTCAACGCCACCGTGGAGGACTTTCTCGACGCGATGACCGGCGACGGCGAGTACCGCCGCCGGATCGGCATCGGCCTCGACCGCGCTGGCCGCTACCTGCCCATGATCCGCACCAAGCTGGCCGCCGCGGGTCTGCCCGAGGAGATCGCCTACTTGCCGCTGATCGAGAGCGCATTTTCGGTCAAGGCCTACTCGAGGGCGAGGGCCCACGGGATGTGGCAGTTCATCTCGTCGACCGGCCGGCACTACGGCCTCGAGATCGGCAGCCTGGTCGACGAACGCCGCGACCCGGTGCGGTCGACCGAGGCCGCGATCGCCTACCTCAGCGACCTGTACGCCGAGTTCGAGGATTGGCACCTCGCTCTGGCGGCGTACAACTCCGGTGCCGGCAACGTCCGGCGTGCGATCCGGCGCTCCGGCAGCCGCGATTTCTGGGTCTTGAAACGGTACCTTCCCCGCGAGACCCGGAACTACGTGCCGGCCTTCATCGCCTCGGTGATCATCGCAAAGCACCCGGAGAAGTGGGGCTTTCCGGCTCCAGTGGAAGAGCCCTGGAGCTACGACCGCGTCGACGTGCCAGATGCGCTCGACCTGCAGTTCGTCGCCGACCGCGCGTCGCTCGACCTCGACGAGCTGCGGGAGCTCAACCCGGCCATCCGCCGGGACCTCACCCCGGCCCGTCAGACCACCGCGCTCTGGCTGCCGCACGGCGACGGCGCAGCGGTCGCCCGACTGCTCGCCGAGACACCCCGGTCGGAGTGGGCGCCGAGGATGATTCACACCGTTCGCCGCGGCGACACGCTGTCGACCATTGCGGCGCGCTACGGCTCGAGCGTCGGCGCCATCAAGCAGGCCAACGGTCTGCGAAGCAGTCTGATTCACCCCGGCCAAGGCCTCATCGTGCCGCGGCTCGGTGTCATCACCGACCGCCCCGCGAACCGTGTCGCCGACGCGAAAGGTGGGTACGTCGTCCAACCCAATGACACATTGTGGGACATCGCACGGTCCTTCCGGGTCTCGCTGGACGCGTTGTGTGCCGCCAACGGCCTCGGTCGCCGGGACGTCATCCGACCCGGACAGCGGCTCCGCCTGCCGACCGGCGCCTCATCGACGTCCACGGCGACCTCACACGGCAGCTGGTCGAGCAGCTACACGGTCCGATC
>JASFPU010000276.1:0-5045 GCA_050115855.1 Holophagae bacterium | reverse complement strand
GAAGGTCACCGGCTCACCCTACAGGCTTCAGCGCGATCGACATCGCCCGATTAGCCGCGTTCAGTGGTGCCCGAGGGAATCGGGATGAAGCTGCCGAGAAAGCCGCCGAGCGTGGCGTCGAAGTCCTCCTGACGCTCCATCTCGTCGATCTGGTCGATGAAGCGCTCGGCCACGCCCAGGGCGATCCAGACCTGCATCTTCGTCCGCTGCCCCTCGTCGCTGCCCAGACGATCGAGACGGTCCCGCGCCCGCACGACTGCGTCAGGCCACCGCTCCACGAGGTCGGTCGGCAGCCATCGGCCCTCGACCCGGATCATCTCGAGATCCATCGGAATACCGTTTGGCCGGGTCACGCGAACCAGGGCGGTGTCGCCGTCGTGCCTGAACAGGTCGACCTCGGCACTCTCGAGATCATCGATCCAGTCTGCCAGGGCTTGGCCGGGGATCCCCGGGTACGAGATGCCGACGAGTTGGCCCATGACCTCACTCCCGGTCGTGGCGAGCACGGCCTCGACATCAAGATCTCGGTAGGCGTCCAACCGGGCGAGGTCGCTGGCGAGCACCGCGTCGGCAATGTGCATGACCCCCTCCCACACGGCGTCGAGGGACTCCGGATCAGCGCCGGAGCGCTGAACCACCTCCGAGGCGAGGATGAGCTCCTTCTTTCGCTGGAGCACGAAGGTCGCCTTGCGGGCGACGGCGACGGCTCGGTTGAAGATCGCCGGTTCGATGTTGTCGGGCACCGCTGCGGCCAGGTCGAGCACATCCTGCTGGTACGAGGCCGGCAACGCGTGCCACAGCACCTCCGGCCGGTGGCGCGCCAGCCCCTTCAGCACCACCTCGACGGTCCCGTCGGGCGAGTCGGGAATGGCCAGGGTCCGGTCGGGGGCCGGGGTGCACGCCAGCACGAGCTGGAGCCCGGCGGCGACCAGGGTGACGGCGATGAAACGGCGAGACGGCATTCGGTCCTCCTCTGCCTACGCTAACGAACCAGGCGGCGAATGATGACAGGAATATCCTCCCGCGAAAGGAGATTAGGCCAGCCATGAGCGACACGAACACCTACAGCTTCGTCTACGATCGCGCGGCCGCCGCCGAGATCTTCCAGGAGATCGGCACCCAGGGCCTCCTGATGGCCATGCTCGCGAGAATCCTGCCCGAACCCGAGTGGGAGGGCTGCCTGGTCTACAAGGGCGCCGCACCTGACGACAGCGCCCGAATGGTCTGTATCGGCATGACCGGACCGTCCGCCATGGCGATTCAGGAACGCGTGGTCCAGGTCTTCGAAGAGACCGGCATCCCCGTGCCGGCGATCTACGAGGGCGGACCCGAGCCGCAGCTCGAGCTCGCCCGGGTCGTCGACGGCACGTGGTCGAGCCCGTAGCTCCATCGCAACGTCGCAGGGATCAACCGCAGAGCCGCCAAGATCACGAAACAGCGCAATTGGACATCGGCGGAGCTGGCTTGGATGATGGATGGTTGCCGATTCTGGCGACCGGTCCTGTGGGGTCGAGTTGTGAAACACAAAGGCCACAAAGAACTCACGAAGGACCCACAAAGGATTCACATCCCATCGCTTGAGCGAGATGATCTTAGTGGCTTCTTTGTGGATCTTCGTGTCCTTCGTGTTTCAAACTCGTTCGGCCTGCTGCGCTGAGCGCTCGCGGTCACGCCGGATCGCTGCGGTAGACTCGACGGCCATGAAGGTGCTGGCGCTGGATTTCGACGGTGTGGTGTGCGACAGCCTGCGCGAGGTACTCGCCACCGCGCTCGCGACCTACGAGGTCATGGTCCCCGATTCGCCGCTGACCGGCGCCCTTCGGGCGCGCCACGGCAGCGGACGGTGGCACACCTTCGATCTCGCGAACGATCCCGTCCGCCAGCCGTTCGAAGCCATGATGCCGCTCGGCAACCGGGCCGAGGACTTCGGCGTGTCGCTGGTCGCCATCGACCGCGGCGCCGAGATCGCCGACCAGGACGACTACGACACCTTCTCCGCCACGCTCGAACCCGGCTGGGCCGACGACTTCCACCGAGAGTTCTACGACCAGCGCTCCCGCGCCCGCACCGCCGATCCCGACGGCTGGGTCGCGCTCCACGCACCCTACCCTGAGTTCCTCGAGCTGCTCCGCCGTCGCGCGGCAGACACCCGACTGGCGCTCGCGACCGCCAAGGACCGCGACTCCGCCTGTCGGCTGCTCGACCACCTCGGGATCGGCGATCTGTTCACGCCCGACCTGGTGCTCGACAAGGAGGCCGGCCGGTCCAAGACCGCGCACCTGCAGGCGGTGCGCGACCGGACCGGCGTCGACCTCACCGACCTCACCTTCGTCGACGACAAGGTCAACCATCTGGAACGCGTCGCGCCACTCGGCGTCCGCTGCGTGCTCGCCGGCTGGGGCTTCAACTCCGAGCGTGAGCACCGGCGGGCCCACGAGCTCGGTTTCGCGGTGGCGAATATCGCCGACGCCGAGTCGGTTCTGTTCGACGGAGGCTGAATGACGAGCGCATCGAACACCACCATTCGTCTGTACAGCTGGAACGTCAACGGCCTGCGCGCGTGTGGTCGAAAGGGCTTCGGTGCCTGGCTCGACGCCGAACGGCCGGAGGTGCTCGGCCTTCAGGAGACCCGCGCCCTGCCGGAGCAGCTCGACGACGAGCTGCGCGAGCCCGACGGGTACGGCGTCTGGTTTCACCCGGCCGAGCGCAAGGGCTACTCCGGCGTCGCGCTCTACTCGCGGATCGAGCCGGAGTCGGTCACGCTCGGCGGGCTCGGCGAAGATAGGTTCGACTCCGAGGGCCGGTTGATCATCGCCGACTACGGCTCATTCCTGTTCTACACCGGCTACTTTCCGAACGGCGGCAACGACCTGAGCCGGGTACCGTACAAGCTCGAGTTCTCCGAAGCGGTGCTCCAGCACGCCGAGGCGCAGCGCGCGGCCGGCAGGTCGATCGTCATCTGTGGCGACGTCAACACCGCCCACCGGGAGGTCGACCTGGCGAACCCGACGTCGAACAAGAAGAACACCGGCTTCCTACCCGAGGAACGGGCCTGGGTCAGCCGGTTCATCGAGCACGGCTACGTCGATGTCTTCCGCCACCGGAACCCCGACGCGGCCGGCGCCTACACCTGGTGGTCGAATCGCAAAGGTGTTCGAGAGCGCAACGTCGGCTGGCGGATCGACTACTTCTTCGTGTCGGAGGATCTGTTGGACCGCGTGGTCGACGCCCGGATCCACGCCGACGTCATGGGCTCGGACCACTGCCCGATCTCGCTCGAGCTGACCCGATGACGGGCGACCAGGTCCACTTCCGTGGTCTCGAGAGGATGTACCTCGGCGCGCCGAACAACGACTCCTACCGTCCGACTATCTCGGTCGGTGGGGGGACCGCCGAAATCCGCATCGAGGTCGTGCCGGAGTCCTTCCACGCCGCGGGCGCGGATCAACGCCTCCGCGAGCGAACGATTGATGACCGGGAGGTACGCAGGTGAGTGAGGAGCTGAGTATCGAGTCATTGCGAGCGGCGATCACGAAAACGCGCGATCGGGCAGAGACGGAGGAGGCGCAGCTCTTCGAGCGCCAGGCCCGGCGCTTCGAGGTGGCGGTCGCGCACCTCGTCCGGCAGATCCGCGACGTCGTCACGCAGGTGCCCGAGCTCGACGTGTTCCTCGAGGACGAGACCGAGTCCTTCAGCTCGCCGAGCTTCCCCGGGCACTTCCTCGAGATCGAGGACCAGCGGGTCCGGATCACCAGGGACGAGGACTTCCTCCTCTTCGACCCGACCGCCAAGGCGCTGCTGTCGGCCATGGGCCAGGTCGAGATCTTCGCGTCGCGGCCGATTCCGTTCATGGTCGAGAAGGTCCTCTATCTGGTCCCGAACGACAGCGGCTCGGGAGCGACGTGGGGCTACCGGTCGGTCGTCAACCTCGGTGGCCCGCTCGCACCCTTCGGCCGGCAGGATCTGCTCAAGCTGCTGCACGCCGTCTTCGCCGCCGACTGACCACCAACAACGGTGCCGTCATCCGAGCCGGCCGGATCGAGTTGTCGCAGCCGGGTCGCGCAAGATTGAAACACGAAGATCACAAAGAGCCACGAAGATGCCACGAAGTGAGAGACCCGCTCGACCTTCACCTCACCACAGAGCCGAGAACTGTCGTGATGGTCTTGGTGGATCCTTGGTGGGTCTTTGTGATCTTCGTGTTTCGAGCATCGAACGTAACGAACACCAGAGTCTCCGCTCGAGCTCGATGCTGGGTCTCCATATCCGAGCGTCGAAATGCGACGGCGATTCAGCATTCCCGCTATGATGGCGCGATGCCGGAGCTGCCGGAGGTCGAGACGGTTCGACGCGCGCTCGAGATCGGACTCGAGAACAAAAGCGTGACCCGGGTCCGCGGGCGGTCGGTGATGATGCGCCGGCCGCTCGACATCCCGCTCCTCGCCAAGCGGATCGAGGGTCGCCGCTTCGCCGCAGCGCGCCGGCGGGGTAAGTTCCTTCTGCTCGACCTCGACCCACCTGGCTCGCTGTTGATCCACCTCGGCATGTCGGGCCGGCTGCTGCTCGGCGACGCCTCGGCACCAGAGCTCGACCACACGCATTTGGTCCTCGAGCTCGACGACGGTGGCGAGCTGCGCTTCGTCGACCCGCGGCGTTTCGGCCTCGCGGTCTGGCTCGATCCGGGAAGCGAGGCGCGCGATCCGTCGCTCGCCGCGCTCGGTCTCGAACCGCTGGAACCCGGGCTCGAGGAGACCCTGCCTCCCCTGCTCCGACAGCGGCGGTCGCCGCTCAAGTCGCTGCTGCTCGACCAGCACCTGGTCGCCGGCGTCGGCAACATCTACGCCGCCGAAGCGCTGTGGCGGGCCGGCATCCGTCCGATGCGGCACGGCAGCCGGACGGCGTTGCCCCGCCTCCGCCGCCTGGCGCTGGCGGTCCGCTCGGTGCTCGGTGAGGCCGTCGCCCAGGGCGGAACGACGATCCGGGACTACGCGGCGCCCGACGGCAACTTCGGCTCCTTCGCCGTCGACCTCCAGGTCTACGGCAAG
>JASFPU010000275.1:0-5048 GCA_050115855.1 Holophagae bacterium | reverse complement strand
CGTTCCGGCGTGCGGATACCAATCGGTCGTGGTGCGCAGCACGGAAGCGCCGTTCGGCCCGGTCTCGATGGGGCGCCCTCGATAGTCGATGACGATCTCGAGCCGCGCGCCGCCGGCAACCGGCTTCCTCAGCGCCGCGACGAGCTCGCCGCGGCTGCGATACCACGCCAGCTCCCGCCCGCTGCCGTCGGTCACCCGGACCGGCTCGAGATCGGGATGAAGATCGAAGGACACCGCTCGAAGCCCATCGACCACGGTCCGCAGGCCGATCGCCGCGCGTCCGTCGAGCGCGAGCTCGGAACCGCTGAGTCGAACGTCGAGCTCGTAGTGCTCGGGCTCGACGCCCCGCGCGCCGGGCGTCGGGTCGTTGTCGTCGCCGACCAGGCTCGCCGAGACCCAGGTGTCCCACACGCCGAGGTCCTCGACCTCGAGCCCGATCAGCTTGCCCCGCAGTTGCGCCCGCTCCAGCCTCCGGCTGACGGCGCGCCGCTCACGGCCCGTGAGCTCCGGCCGGACGAAGCGGCCGAGCGCCGCCTGCTCGCGGGCCAGCGGGTCGACGACGTACAGGAAGCGACCGAGCTCGTCGCCGTCGAAGACGCCGCAGAAGGTGTCGCCCGCGAGCCGGTCGCCGACCGCATCGGCGAAGATCCGGGCCTCGATGTCGAGCCGGCGACGTTCCGGCGCGGAGATCCACCACCGCAGCATCTCGACCGCCGCTGCGGCGTCACCGTCGTCGGACGGTCGCCCGCCGAGCAGCTCGCCAACCGCGGCGTCGCGGGCCATTACGAAGACCGCGCGCTCGAAGCTCTCGTCGAGTCGGCGGGACCCGGTGAAGAGCTCGAGCTGGTCGGCCTCGATCCGATCCGGCGGTTCGAGCTCGATCCGGCCCCGACCGACGAAGGCGAGCTCGACCGGACGACCACCGACCGGAGTCCCTGGGACCAGGACACCGTCGCTCAGCTCCACCTTGGCCAGCCCGGCATCGAGGCGGACATTCTCGACGTGCACCGCACCGGCGGCGTCGGGCCGCAGGTCGTGGATCGCGTCGATGATCTCGTCTGGACCGGCACACGTCACCGTTGCGGTCCCGAGGGCCAGGGCCAGCGCGAGTCCAACGGGGGTCGGTCGCGGTCGAATCACGGCCATTGGTCAGTTTCGCACGGCTGACATTGGCGAGAACCCGGGATTCGGAGCGATTTCCCGGGCACCTTCGACCGCGACAGCGCCAGCTTCCCTGGAGGCGACGACGCGGTCGAGCTCAGAATCAGCACCTCGTCGGGGAGCGTCAAGCTGCTCGCCGAATGATGAGCCCGACGAACAACGACCGTCAGATCGACAGCCGGACCGGATCGGTCACGGACAGCCGTCGGCCGACGAGGTAGGCCTCGAGGTCGGAGTCGGCCCCAGCTGCGGTCACGATCACCGCGCGATCGGCTCCGGTCTCCTCGAGACACGCGATCAGCTCGCGGCCGACCGCGATCTCCACCGGGTGGTCGCCCGGCACGCACCGGAGCAGGACCCGCTCGCCACCGACGCTGATCTCCGAGTCGTAGCCTGCGGCGTGCGGGTCTCGGACGCGACGAGACGGGATTCCCCTCGCCTCGAGCTGCCGCTCGATCTGGAGTCGGAACGCCTCCGGCGTCAGTGTCGGCCACCACCCGGGATCGGCGTGATTCTGCTCGCGGCGGACGCGGCGGTCGCGGTGTTCCTCGACCGCTTCCCGATAGGCGAGGCACGCGTCGAGCAGTGGGAACCTCCGGCACAACCAGCGCCGCTCGACCCGCTCCGACGCACACAGCAGGCAGACGAAGATCGGGATGAGGACGATCGACCAGGCCGCGACGAGCACGACCGAAAACAGCGCAGCGGCAGTCGTCGGTGCACCCGCCGCGAGCAGTCCGACGAAGGTGGCGGTGGTCGTCGCGACGAACAGCGCGAACACGACCTGCGGACGGTAGCGCATCAGCCACGGTCGCGGAACGCTGCTCAGATCCTGCTCGGTGATTCCGAAGTCCTCGACACGCGGCTCGGACCGTGCGTCCGGCTCGGTCATGGCGTCCTCCCCTCCTTCCAATGTACGTCGGACCACTGGGCCGCGCCAGCGTCGGTGCACCGCGGACACGGCTTCTCGCTTAGATGGCGAGGTCACGTGTGATCAGAGCGCTGAATCTCATCTCCGATTCTGAAGCCGATCACTTCGGTCGTGATCGGCTTCAGAATCGGATCTGCAGACCTCTCACGCCTCCCGACCGTTCCTCTTCGACATCTTGCGCGCGATCAGCAGCGCCATCTCCAGCGACTGCTCGTAGTTGAGCCGTGGATCGACGCGCGACTCGTAGGCGCGACGGAGGTCGGCCTCGGCGAGACCCCGGGCGCCCCCGACACACTCGGTGACGTTGTCGCCGGACAGCTCGAAGTGGATGCCGCCGAGATAGGAGTCCATCTCTGCGTGGATGTCGAACGCCTGCTCGACCTCGCCGAGAATGTTGTCGAACCGCCGTGTCTTGATGCCGTCGGCGGTGCGCTCGGTGTTGCCGTGCATGGGATCGCAGCACCAGACCGGCCGACTCGACGTGCCGCGTACGGCCTCGATGAGCGGCGGCAGGCAGTCACCGACCCTGCCGACGCCGAAACGGTGGATCAGGGTCAGCCGACCGGGCTCGGCGTCGGGGTCGAGCACTCCGATGAGCTCGGCCAACCACTCCGGAGTCATGGCGGGACCGATCTTGATCCCGATCGGGTTCCGGATGCCGCGGAAGTACTCGACGTGGGCACCGCCGGTGTCGCAGGTCCGCATACCGAGCCACGGCAGGTGGGTGCCGAGGTTGTACCAACCGTCCCGGCGCGGCACCCGGCGGGTCACCGCCTGCTCGTAGGGCAGGTGCAGACCCTCGTGACTGGTGAAGAAATCGACCCGGCTCATCTCGCCGACCTCGGCGTCGGCCAGCAGCTCCATGAAGCGCACCGAGTCGGCGATCGACTCGACCATTCTCTGGTACTCGCGGGCGCGCGGCGAGTGCTCGACGAAGCCGAGGTCCCAGTACTCCGGATGGCGGATGTCGGCGAACCCGCCCTCCGCGAGCGACCGGATGAAGTTCAGCGTCAGGGCCGACGCCTCGTACCCGCGCAGCAGGCGCTCTGGATCCGGTGTCCGCTCCGCGGCGGTGAATCCGGGTCCGTTGACCAGGTCGCCTCGGTACGACGGCAGCGTCACGCCGTCTCGGGTCTCGGTGTCGTCCGACCTGGGCTTGGCGTACTGGCCGGCGAATCGGCCGACCCGGATGATCCGGCGCCGCAGGCCGTAGGTCAGCACCAGGCTCATCTGGAGCAGGACCTTGAGCTTGTTGGTGATGACCTCCGCGGAGCACTGGTCGAAGCGCTCGGCGCAGGCGCCACCCTGAAGCAGGAAGCGGCGCCCGGTCGCGGCGTCGGCGAGCTGACCCTTGAGCCGCTCGACCTCCCAGGACGTGACCAGCGGCGGCAGCGACGACAGCTCGGTCACGGCGTCGTTCAAACGTTCGGCGTCGGGGTAGGTCGGCAGCTGTTTTGCCGGCAGATCGCGCCACGTGAAGGGAGACCACTCGGTCATGACGGAGCATCTTACCCGAGAACCGGGATCAACGGTGACCGACGAACACCGGCTGGCAGGCCACGATGCTCCACCGGTCGCCGACCGAACCGACCCGGAGGTCCGCAACATACCGACGCGTGTCGTGGCGCAGCTCGCCCTGTTGCACCGTCGGCGTGGTCACGAACCACGACGCGCGCGCCCTGATCGACGGAACGTCACGATCGATCGCGTCAACGCGGACGCCGAGCACGTCGCATCGCCGATCGCCGATGCGCGCCGGCTCCGGATCGGCGGCGGAGACCGCCGCGGGCACGCGATCGAGGCTGCACCCGAGATCGGCGAGGATCGCCATCTCGCTCAGGGTGTCGCGTTCGAGGAAGGCGTTGCACACCAGGGCCGACACGACGTCTTCCGCACGGTCACGGTCGAAGGCGGCCCGCTCTGAGGCGACGTGGCCGACCACGATCGACATCACCACGGTGAGGCCCGGCAGTGCGACCGAGGTCCACGGCGCCGTGCCGCCGGCGGCGCGAGCAGCCCGACGGACCATCCACAACCCGGCCGCGATCGCCCCGGCCCGGCACAGCCACAGGAGGACCACCGCGACCGGGCTCGGCACGGGGGGCACCGCCGTCAACGACCGGTCCGAACGGGTGGCGGACGACACCCAACGAAGCTCGTTGTCGGTCGGCGTCAACTCAGCGGGCTGCGTGCGATCCGGGTCGATCACCACGGCGCGGACCCGGTCGGTGGCTGCCGGGAAGACAGTCCACGTCAGCACAGCCCGGGTCGGTCGATCAGCGGTCTCGACGCCGAGCTCGACGAGAATGGTGGCCACCGCCGGGTCGAGGTCGCGCGCGGGCTCGACCGGGGCCCAGGATCGCAACGTCCGCTCGACGAATGAAGACGATCCGACGGCGGGCCGCACGGCTCGCCCATCGATGGCGAGACCGATGCGATCGGCGAGCACCTTCGCCGTCCGCACGGCGAGGCCGGCCTGCAGCGCGATCGGGATCTCGTCGAGATCGGCGAGCCCGAGGTCGGTGACGGCCTGCAGATCGTGCACGCGCGCGACGACGTCGACCCTGGTTCGGCGGGGCCCGACGGCGAACACCACGGCGATCGGTGAGCCGAGAGTCGGACGCGGACCGCCTCGGACCGTCGACCGCCACGGGTCCCGCCAGTCGAGATCGACGACCGTCGCACCGTCCAGCAGGACGAGATCAGTGACCGGCGCGCCGCGGTGGAAAACCGCCAGACCGAGCCGTGTCCGCGAGCTGCGAAGCCGGTTGGCAGGCGGGCCGATCTCGATGCTGTCGGGCCGGCCCGAGAGCGGGTACTCGACCTCGAGGAACACCACCGGTCGTCCGGCGCGCCCGGCCGCGCAGAGCGGCCGCCGCCATGTCGCGCCGGCGATCTCGGGGCGCTGCACCTCGAATGACGTCACCTCGCCGATCAGCGGCTCGCCGCCGTCCGC
>JASFPU010000274.1:0-5058 GCA_050115855.1 Holophagae bacterium | reverse complement strand
CATTCTCCACTAAAGCCGATCCAGGATATGATCCGAGTCGTGAGTCAACGCGCCGATTCGACCGGAGACGGGATCCGCATCGAAGCACTCGGCGCCGAGCTCGGTCCGGAGGTCGAGGCGCGTCTCCGGGCGCAGCTGCTCGACTGTCCGGATCTCGCCTTCGCACACCTGACCCAGGTCACGGTCGCGGGGCAGCCGGGAGGGTCCCAGCCGAGCCTCTTCGTGTGGCTGCTCCCGGAAGGAGTCGCCTCCCTCCGCTCGGCGCTGAATCTCGTCTCCGAGGCCGTCGCACGGGCCCTGCCGGACGACACCTACCTCGACGTGTTGATTCTCAACTCGGCTCCTGAGCTGCTCGAGGCCGTGGCGGGCACCGGCGCTCCCTTCGTGGTCCGGGACGACGCGGAGCGTCGGCGGGCCGTCGAGGCGGCCGGAGTCGCGGCCGCTGGAACGGAGGCCGAGGTGCGGCCGCGTTTCCGATGGTGGTAGGTCGGTCCGCAGCCGACCGGCTCGTGCGTGCGGTGGGGCGTGCAGAGGCCGGTCGAGCGAAGTGGTACCATGCACCGACGGGAACAGTCTGACGAATCATCGGTTGACGTCACGCGCGGCTGTCGGTATGCGGGAGAAAAACATGGAAATTGAACGCGTTGACGAAGGCGACGCCACGATCGTGATTGTTCGAGGGGTGATCAAACTCGGCGAGTCGGCATCGACCTTTTCGGGCTTTCTCCACCAGGTCCTCGACGAGGGTCGGTCGCCGGTCCTGGTCGACCTCGAGGGCATCGACCACGTCGACTCGACCGGGCTCGGTGAGCTGGTCGGCCACCTCCAACGCTTCGAAGAGCAGGGCCGGCGCCTCGCCTTTGTCAATCCCGCACGCCGTTTGCGCAAGCTGTTCGAGCTGACCCGACTCAACGAAGTGGTCCCGATCTACGATGATCGGGACGAGGCGATCGCGAGCCTCAGCGCGCGCTGAAGATGCCGTCGAGGGGGATCTCGTGGCGCCAGCCGAACGGGTCGTCGCGAGACCCGTTCTGGATCCCGACCAACGTGTCGTAGAGCTGTTGCCATCGGTCGTCGAACTCAAACGTCCACTCCCGATCTTCGTCGACGATCCGCCGGATCCACGAAATCACGGCCGCTGTGCCGCAGCACGCGGCGGCCTCGAGGGTGTCGAGCTCGTCGAGCTCGATCTGGCGTTCCTCGGTCGGCCAGTCGAAGAGCTCTGACGCGATCTTGAGCAACGACAGCCTGGTGATCGACTGCAGCACGCTGTGCGAGTCGGGGGTGATGAGGGTCCCGTCGCGAAAGCCGAGGAAGTTGGCGGCGCCGATCTCCTCGATGTAGCGGTGTTCACGCGGATCGAGGTACAGCGCCTCCGCGAATCCCTGGTCCTTGGCCGTGCGTCCCGGGGTGAACGAGCACGCGTAATTACCGCCCGCCTTGACGTGACCGGAGCCCCTCGGTGCGGCCCGATCGAGCCGACTGACCAGGAACTCCTTGCCCTGGTCGGGACCGAAACCACCTTTGAAATAGGGTCCGACCGGCGTCACGAAGATGCGGAACACGTAGGTCGAGGCGGGCTTGACGCCGACGTTGTCGCCGATCCCGAGGTAGACCGGGCGAACGTACAGCGCGGCGCCGCTGCCGTGCGGCGGGACGAACGGGTAGTTGGCGGCCGCGACCTCCTCGATGCCGCGGACGAAGAGCTCCTCGGGGAGCTCGGGGCCGCACATGTAGCTCGTGCCGCGGTTCATCCGGCGGGCGTTGTCGTAGGGGCGAAAGGCGTAGATCCGGTCGTCCGGGCCCCGGTGCACCTTCATGCCCTCGAACAGCTCCTGGCCGTAGTGGAGGCACTGGCTGCCCTCGGGGATGCGCATCTCGACCTCTTCGACCAGCCCCCTGACACGCCACACGCCGTACTTGTACACCGCCTCGAAGCGGTAGGGACACGGGGTGTAGTCGAATCCGAGCTTGGCGAAATCGACATCGATCGTGCGGCGGTTCCCGGGGAAGTAGTACCTCGGCAGACTCATGCAGCCCTCCGTTTCGGTGTGCTGTGCGTGGGGATGCGACTCGCGCCGACGGTCACCGTTGCGGTCCCGTGGTGAGCAGAAACCCCGGTCAGTATAGCTGGTCCCGACGGGCGCGCGCCAGTCCTGTGACGACGCCCGGTGCCGACGACGTGTCTTCTGTGGGGGACGGTCATGGGCGCCGATCGAGGGGCAGGGAAAGAAACTCCGTGGCACGGGGATTGCAGCTTCCATCGGAGTTGTTGGTTCGAGAGAGGAGATGACATGAAACTGCTGCAGCACGCTGGCGGAACCGCCACAGTCGCCGTACTCGTCGGGACCCTCGTCGCGTTGACCGGCGTCGGGTGCTCGTCGGCCCAACCGACGGACGATCCCGGTGTCGACCGGTTGGGTCAGTACATGTTGATCAACAACGGACCGGAAGCCGAGGTCGCCATCGGCTACCGCCACGCTCAGAACAACCTGGGCTCGGACTGGGTGTTGCTCGAGATGGCCGCGACCTCGCCGAGCGGACAGACCGCCACCTTCGAACGTGACCGAATCTCGCTTCTGACACCGGCCGGTGCGACGATCCCGCTCGCCACGCAGGCGGAGTTCGGCGCCGACTACTCGAAGCTACGGCCGTTTTTGAACAAAGCCGACATCGCTCGCGATCCGATGGACTTCTGGCCGCCGAGGAAGCGGATCCTACCGCTCCAGTTCTTCGCGGAGCCAGGCACCGGAGTGGTCTTCGACGAGATCTCCGTCAACGACTTCCGCGCCGTCCAGGGCCGCCTGATGTTCAGGGTGCCGGGGGGTGTCCAGCCCGGCCGGTACGTGCTCAGCATCAAGCTCGAGGAGAGCGAGGTCCGGATTCCGTTCACTCTGGAGGACTAGGTTCGAGCCCCAGATCGAGGATCACGGGAACACGCCGAGTTCGCGGTACGAGATCGCCACCTTGTCGATCGCGACGACCATTGATGCGGTTCGCAGATCCACGCCCGGACCCTTCTGGTGCTTGACATCATGGATCTCGTGGTAGGCGTCGATCATGGTCTCCTCGAGTCCGGAGTTGACCAGGTCGATCTCGCCGGGGCCGTGGGCGATCTCGGCGATCTCGGCGTCCGAGAAGATCCGGTTGGTCGACTTCTCGATCTCGGTCAGCAGCTTTCGGGTCGAGCTCTGGGTGAAGCGCTTCTCCATCCGTCCGAAGCGCACGTGCTGGAGGTTCTTCAGCCATTCGAAGTACGACACCGTGACGCCGCCGGCGTTGATGAAGGCGTCGGGCAGGATCAAGACACCCTTTTCGAAGAGGTGCCTCGAGGCCTCTGCACTGGTCGGCCCGTTGGCCGCCTCGGCGATGATCTTGGCCTTGATCCGGGGCGCGTTGTCCATCGTGATGGCATTCTCGAGCGCGGCCGGCACCAGGATGTCGCAGTCGAGCTCGAGCCCGTCTTCGCGGGTCGGCAGATCCAGCGAGCCGGGGAAGCCGAGGATGGTACCGGCCTCCCGACGATGATCGAGCAGCTCGTCGATGTCGATGCCGTCCGGCTTCGAGATCGCACCTTCGTACTCGACGGCGCCGACGATCACGGCTCCGCCTTGCTGCTGGAGGAACCTCGCGGCGTGGGAACCGACGTTGCCGAGGCCCTGGACGACGACGCGCTTGCCCTCGAGGCCGGGGGCGAGCCCGAGTGCGCGCATGTCCTCGGTGACACGGCACGCCTCGCGCAGGCCGAAGAACACGCCGCGGCCGGTGGCCTCGATCCGGCCGCGGATTCCGCCCTGTCCGACCGGCTTCGCCGTGACGCAGCCCAGAGCGTCGATGTCGTGAGGGTTCAAGGTCATGTAGGTGTCGGCGATCCACGCCATCTCGCGTCCGCTGGTGGCGAAGTCGGGCGCCGGGACGTCGAGTGCGGGACCGATGAAGTTCTTCTTGTTCAGCTCGAACGTGAATCGACGGGTGATGCGCTCGAGCTCACCGACGGAGTACGAGTGGGCTGCGATCTTGACGCCGCCCTTGGCGCCGCCGAAGGGGACGTTGACGATCGCGCACTTGTAGGTCATCAGCGCGGCAAGTGCCATGACCTCGTCCTCGGTGACATTGGCGGCGTACCGGATACCACCTTTGGTCGGCAGCTTGTGCTGGCTGTGCTCGGCCCGCCAGGCGTGGATCACCTGCAGCGACCCGTCGTCGCGCTTGAGTGGAAACGTGAAGTGAACCACGGTGTTGACGTTCTTGATCTGCTCCAGCAGGCCGGGGGGGTGGTCGGTGAGGGCCGCCGCGGCGTCGAAGTTCGTGGTGACCTGTTCGAAGAAGCTGAGCTCGTGGGACATCGTTCCCCCTTTTCGAGTCGGTCGAAGCTGAAAGCGACTGGATCATACCACCGGGACCGATGAAACCCGAGCACGCGTTGAGCACAAGTACAGTGTGGAGCGCGTAGCACAGCGCGCCCGTCGGAGGATGAACATGACATCACGCATCACGTGCTCGCTGGCGATCGCCCTCGTCCTGGTCGGATGTGGCGTGGCCGCCGATGAAGGGAACGACATGACCAACATGAGCAATCACGAGATCCAGGTGTACTCGGTCGAGCAGGGTGGCATGGTCACTTTGAGTCGGGTCGAGAAGACGGACGACGAGTGGCGTGCGGAGCTCGGAGACAAGGTGTATCGCGTCACGCGGCGTCAGGGCACCGAAAGGGCCTTCTCGGGCGATCTGTGGGACAACAAACGGGAGGGCGTCTATCGCTGCGCGGCGTGCGGCAACGACCTTTTCGTGTCGACGACCAAGTTCGAATCGGGGACCGGGTGGCCAAGCTTCTCCGAGCCCGTGAACCCGGCCAATGTCGGCACCGAGCGCGATCGGAGCTTCTTCATGGTCCGCACCGAGGTCCACTGTGCACGGTGCGGTGCCCATCTCGGCCATGTCTTCGACGACGGACCGAAGCCGACCGGTCTGCGGTACTGCATCAACTCGGCGGCGCTCGAGTTCGACGCAGTGCCGGTCGAGGGCGGCAGCGGGCCCACGGCGAAAGACGAGTGATCG
>JASFPU010000273.1:0-5069 GCA_050115855.1 Holophagae bacterium | reverse complement strand
CCACCTGTGGAACGCGGGTCTGTCGAGTTCGGTGCTGCTCGGCGGGGTGGGGGAGGGACTCCGTATCGAGGTCCAGCTCACCGCCATCGCGGCCCTGTTCGGCCTCGGCTACATCATCGGCATCCGCTACGCCTCGATCATCGCGTCGGGCTCGGTCCTGGCCATGCTCGTCATGGTGCCGGCGATCTACCTGTTCGGCAAGGAAATCGGTGGTTTCGACTACGCCGGCACGAGCTACACCATCGCCGACATGGACGCGGTGTCGATCTTCGGCGCGTTCGTCAAGCCGGTCGGCATCGGCGCCATCGCGGTGTCTGGAATCATCGGCATCTTGAGAATGTGGAAGATCGTCGCCTCGTCGGTGACCCTCGGCTTCAAGGGCTTCTCCAAGACCGCTGCGAGCGACAACGAGCTCACCGAGCGGACCCAGCGCGACATGGCGCCCAAGAACGTGATCCTGATTCAGATCATCACCACCCTCGCCATGGGGCTGCTCTTCGTCGTCGTGTCGTTGACCACGCCGGGGGACGGCGGCGCCGCCGCCTACGGGCTCGGCGCGAGCCTGAAGTTCGGCCTCGTCGGCATGGTGGTCGGATTCCTGCTCAGCTTCCTGTTCACCCCGGTCGCGGCGCAGGCGATTGCGATCGTCGGCGTCAACCCGGTGTCCGGCATGACCCTGATCACGGTGGTTCTGTCGATCGGCTGCATGATCTTCGCCGGCGTCGGCGGGACTGCGGGAATGATCATCGCACTCATCATCGGCACTGCGGTGTGCACCGCGCTGTCGACCTCCGGGGCGTTGATCACCGACTTCAAAATCGGCTACTGGCTCGGCTCGACGCCGCGCAACCAGGAGCGGTGGAAGTTCCTCGGCATGGCAGTGGCGGCCCTGGTCGTGGCGGTCATGATCCCGGTGATGGACAGCGGCTACCACTTCCTGGTCGAGGACCCAGCGACCGGGCTGATGGTGTCGAACGAGCAGGAGCTGCCGGCGCCTCAAGCCAACATGATCGCTGCGGTGTCGCGCGGCCTGATGGACGATCCGGCGAACCAACCGTGGCTGCTCTACGGGCTCGGCGGTGGTGTCGCGCTGATGCTGCTCATGTCCGGTGTGCCGATGCTCGCCTTCGCGCTCGGGATGTACCTGCCGATCTCGATCAATGCGGCGGTGCTCGCCGGCGCGGTCGCGGCCTGGATCATCTCGAAGACCGGGCGCAGCGAGGAGGTTCGCAAGGCGCGTGCCGAGCAGGGCATCCTGATCGCCTCGGGCCTGATGGCCGGCGCTGCCATCTTCGGTGTCATTACGGCGTTCCTGCGCAGTAAGGACTTCGGCGCGCTGATCCGCTACATCAGTATCGGTGAAAAGTTCGAGCTGGTGAACGGTAACCTGGTGTCCACGGCGGCTCACTGGTACGAGGGCTTTCAGGGTCAGATGATTGGTCTGGTGATGCTGCTCCTGCTCGCCGTCGTCTGCTACCTGCTCGCGCGGCTCGGCGCCAGATGGCGGCTCGAGGCGGATGGCGGCGAGTGAACGGTGAAGAGCGAGGACTGGTAGGTACCGGTAGGTGAGGAGTGAAACGTAAGAGGTCAGACCTCGCGCGCCACAACGAATGTGCGTGCGTACGTCTGACGTCTCACGTCTCACTCCTCACGCCGTACGGCCTCCGCGCTACTCCAGCGTCACCGTCGCATCGCCGACGCCGAGCGAGAGCTCGATCGTGTGCTCGCCGTCGCCGGTCCACTCGGCCGAGTGACCGACGAAGCCGGACGACTCGATCCGCTCGCCGCGCACCATCAACCGCGCATCGCCGACGCCGCCGGAGCCGTCCACCGAGCCGAAGGCGTCGGCCGGTCCGCGGATGGTGGCGTCACCGACGCCCACGTCGACCGTGACGTCGTTCGACACGCCCTCGGCATCGACGTCACCGACCCCGAGGTCGACGGACACGGCACCGCTCAGGGATCGGATGTCGACGTCACCGACGCCGAGATCGAGGTCGAGCGCGAGCCGCGCCGGCATCTCGATCGTCCAGTTCTCCTCGAATCGGCGGTCGCCGCTGTCGGTTTCGATCTCGAGCCGGAGCACGCCGCGGCTCGCGTCCATTCTCAGAGTTGCCTGATCGACCTCGAGCTGGGCCTTCTTCAGGGACGAGAAGAAGCCGCCCCGCCGAGGTTCGAGCTCGACGGACACGACAATCTCGTCGCCGCCGGCGACGCCGGTGATGTCGATGTCACCGACCCCGGCGTCGAGCTGGACCTTGTCGACGCCCGTCGCCGATGCGCGTCCGTCGAGGACCCGCGAATCTGCTGCGATCACGGGCAGGGCGAGCATGATGGCACAACCCGAGACGAACCACTTCTTCCACATCGCTGTCTCCTCTGCCGCGGGACCTCGTGCGGCGTCCTGTTCACTCCATCAAACGTACCGCGGCTGAAAAGGTTCTCGTCGAATGCGTCGCCCGTGCGAACCCGCTACTGCTCGTCGCCGGCGTCGCCGTCCCACCAGGTGCCCGCCTCGAGGGTGACGTCGCCGGACGCCGATTCGATGAGCACCTCGGGTCCGTCGCCGGTCAGGCTGATCGTGTCGCCGGCGTCGTTGACGAGGCCCGCGAAGTCGGAGCGGATCTGACCCGCGATGGTGGTCAGGCTGCCGCGCGGCGAGCTGTCCTCCGGGATCGTGACCCGGATCCGCCCCGAGTCGCTGCGCACCACGACCCGGTGACCGGGATCGAGCCGATCCCACGTCAGGGTGATGCGACCGGTCGCCGTAATGACCTCTGCGTCGCCCGAGAGGTTGTCCATCCAGACACTGCCGGACGCCGTGTCGACATGGACCAGTCGTGCGCCACCGGCGACGCTGATCGCACCCGACGAGGTCCGGGCAAACAGCCGTTCGAGCGGGCGGACCAGGTCGAGCCGGGCGTCGCCGGAGGCCGATCGGATGTCGACCGCGGCGGCGGCGCCGAGGAGCTCCATGTCGCCGGTCGCGGTTCGAAGGTAGAGCGGACGGGCACTCGGCAGGTCGCCGCGAATGGTGATCGAGCCGCTGGTCGTGGTGAGGTCGGGGACGATGGTCGTCGGCACCAGGAGATCGAGACGTGATCGTGCGGTCAGGGTTCCGAGACCGAGAAAGCCGAGCCGGCCGGGGTTGACGGTGACCGTGATCCGCCCGTCGGTGACCTCCGTGGTCGGCATGTGGGCGTCGATGAACTGCTCGGCTCGCTGCTCGCCGACGCCCGAGATGCGGAGCTCGGTGGCGACGTTCACCTGTTCGACGTCGCCGGTCCGGAGCCGGATGTCGACCGACGAACTGTCCACGATGAGCTTCGTGTCGACCGGTGCGGCAAAGGTCTCTACTCCGGAGTAGTCACGCTGCGCCGCGGATGCCGGCAGAACGAGGCCGGTCAATGCGCCGAGCACGGACAATCCGATCCAGCGTGCAATGTGCGTCAGACGCAATCCGAGAGCTCCTCTCATCGGGGCGGAAACGGGACGACGTGCCCGACGTCCCCGGCCGGCGGCGGAGGGGCGACGGCGTCGAGACGAGGGTTACTGTGGGCGGCGAAGGCGCGCCGGGCCAGGTCCGGTTCGAGACCGTCGAGAAAGGCTCTGACGCGGGCGAGCGCCGACCGGGTCGTCGATTCTGACGCCCGTGCCCGTCGCGCGGCCGATGCGATCGACGACGAGGCGCCATCGAGCTCGAGCACGGCGAGCAGGAGCGCTGCCGCCCACGGCTCGGGTGTGCGCGGACGGACCGGCTCGACCTCGAGATAGGCGCGCCAGAGACGGCGTGCCGCGATGATCACGAGCTCGTCGAGCTCGTTGGCGCTGCCGACGCGGATGATCGTCTCATCGACATCGACGTGGACGCCGTCGAGCGATGACAGGCCGTCGAACCACGACCGTGCGAGCGCCTCGCGGGCGCGGAACCGCGACCAGGCGTCGGTCAGGCTGAGCTGGGCCTCCTCGAGCAGGCCTGAGTCGGGATGCCGGTAGCGGCCCTCACGGAGCACCCCGTCGGCCTCGCCCCACCGGCCGACCGCCGCGAGCAGGTTGGCGTGCAGCCCGAGCAGGAAGACCTGGAGCTCGTCCGGGACCGGAGCGCCGGACGGCAGCTCGTCGATGGTGGCGAGCGCCTCCGGGTGGCGTCCCTGGTCGGAGAGCAGAATGGCGAGCTGGACCGGCAGGTGGTAGGCGTCCGGGAACAGCTGCCATCCGCTGCGCAGCAGCTGCTCGGCGTCGTCCGGCCTGCCGATGGCGGTCAGTGCGTTGGCCAGGAGGTGGCACGCGTGGGGCGTCGGATCGAGCGTCCACGATCGGTCGGCCGCCTGATGCGCCTGCTCGGCGTCGCCCAGGCTCAGGTGGGCCTGGGCCTTCCAGATCAACAGCTGGGCCTCGAGCCGAGGCTGGTGCCCGATCGCCGGCAGCGCACGGTCCACCTCGGCGATGATCTTGAGGTGGCGGCCGGTCCGGCTCCACTCCAGGCACCGCCGCAACGCCCGCTCGATCCGCGGGATCTGCGGCTCCGGTTCGTGGTTGTCGCGGCTGCTCACGACCCTCATGCTATCAGAAAAGTGGTGGAGGCACGGCGCCCCCACCGCGTGAGCCCGGCGGTCAGCTGCGACGTCAGTCGCGACCTCGACCACGCGATGTACCGGTCTTTCCGGCCGACGCCGCGTGCTGCTGGGGTTTGCTCTGCGATCGGGCCGCGGAGGCCGATGGCGCGCGGGACGGAGCCGTCCGTGACGGCCGATCGACGGTGCGGACCGGATGAGCGGATGTTGACCGCGACGGGGCGGCATTTGTCGGCCGGGAGCTCGGTCGCGCCGCGGCGGAGCTCCGTTGTGGTGGTCGCTCGGCGGGGGCACGACCGACCGCGGGAGACCGGACCGCCGAGCGCGGTTGCGCCGTGGCGCTCCGATCCCGCTGTCGTGGCGCTCGGCTGACCGAGGGGGACGTGGTCTTCAGCGGAGCCCGAGAGGTCGCCGGAGTCCGGATCGTTCGGCCTCTCGACTCGGAGGCCCGGTTTCCAGCCGTGCCGCGCGTCGCCGAGGGCGATCGGGGGACCG
>JASFPU010000272.1:0-5076 GCA_050115855.1 Holophagae bacterium | reverse complement strand
CGCGATGGTCTTCGTCCACACGACCGACGATCCTCCGCAGGTGCTCTTTCTGACCAATCCTGACCCGGCGACCGGCGACTACCGGCTCGGCGGTTTGCCGACCGGCGACTACCTGGTCCAGTTCTCGGGCTGGCAGGGGCTCGACAGCTACGTCGGCTACTACGATGGCGTTACCAGCATCGATCTCGCCCAGCCGGTCCCGGTGACGCTCGGTGAGGTCACCGCCGGTGTCGACGGCGAGCTCGGCATCCCGCCCGGCGGCGTCATCGCCGGCGAGATCACCGATCCGTATGGCCGCTCCTTCGACTTCACACGAGTCCAGGCGTTCCGCGACGAGGGTGGCAGCTGGGTTCTGGCCGGCGAGGCCGAGACGGTCTACTACGAGGCCGAGTACGAGCTGCCGCTGCCGCCCGGCATTTACCGGCTCCGGTTCGAGGGCGGCTCCTTCCTGCAACCCGACCTGCCTGCCACCGAGGTCTTCGACGACGTGCTGACCCTCGACGAGGGGACCGACGTCGAGGTCGTGCTCGATCAGCGGATCGAGGGCTTCGACGTCGCGGTCGGCAACCTCGCCACCGGCGGCCTGACCGGCACCGTCACCGATGCAGCGACCGGCGCTCCGCTGAGCGGCATCGAGGTCTGGGTCGCCGACCGCAAGGGCCGGGTGCTCTACGACCAGATCGCGACCACCGACGCGTCGGGCGGGTACGACGTGTCCGGGCTGTGGCCCGAGCGCTACACCGTCGAGCTCTATGACCCGACCTACACCTACCAGACCCGGGTCATCGGTCAGGTCCTGGTCGGCGAAGACCCCGTCGACGGCGTCGACGGGTCGCTCGACATCGCCCCGCCGGGAACGCTGCCCGGTGCCATCACCGGCACCGTCCGCGACGAGCTCGGGCAGCCGTTGTTCGGTGTGCGGGTCAGCGCGAGCTCGCTCGACGGAACCAGCTTCGGCGCCGCCCTCACCGACTCCGCGGGCAGCTACCGGGTCCGGGATCTCCCGTCCGGTCAGTACGAGGTTCGCTTCGATTCGAGGGACGGCTTCCAGGTCACCGAGTTCTTCGACGACGTGACCGATCCCGATGCGGCGACACCGGTGGCGGTCGCGATGGCGGCAACCACGGCGGGCATCGATGCCGACCTCGCCCCGGCGGGGATCGTCACCGGCTCGATCACCAACCGGTTCGGCAACCCGTTCCAGATCGCGACCGCCATCGTCTACGAGGACGACGGCGGCGAGTGGCGGCAGGTCGCCTCCACCTCGGTGGTGTCCGACAGTGCGTACCGTATTCCGGGGGTGCCGGTGGGCGCCTACAGGGTCCAGCTGATCGGTCAGAGCTTCTTCGGCGGAACCGCCCTCACCGAGTACTTCGATGACGCGCCGTCGATCGAGCTCGGTACCGACGTCGAGGTTGCCGCCGGCCAGGTCACCGCCGGAATCTCGGGCTCGCTGGGGCAGGGTCCCCCCGGGGCGATCGCCGGCACCGTGACCGACGGAGCGGGTACGGCCCTCGAGGGCATTCTGGTGCGGGTCTACGACGAGGGCTTCGAGCTCGAAGCCGAAGCCGTCACCGGCCCGGACGGCGGGTACGAGGTCCCGGACCTTTACCGCGGCCGCTACTCGGTCGAGTTCACCGATCCTCAGGGCGTCTACCCCGGTGAGGTGTACGACAACGTGGCGAGCCTCGATCTCGCCTCGCCGGTGCTCGTCGGCGACGCACCGGTGACCGGCATCGATGCGGCGCTCGACGGCGCGGGCACTGGCCCGGGCGGTGGCGGCATCCGTGGTGTCGTGACCGACGTGGCCACCGGCGCCGGGATCGAGGGCATCCGGGTGAGCTGTGTCGACGAGCTCTTCGGCTTCCCCGTGGACTGCAGCACTTACACCACAGCAGACGGCAGCTACCAGCTCGGCGGGTTCCTGACCTCCGGGACCTACATCGTGCGCTTCACCGCCCCCAACGGCGGCTGGGTCGAGGAGTGGTACGACGACGTCCGACCGCCGCTCCAACCGACGCCGGTCGCCGTGACCGAGGGCGCGTGGACCGACGGCGTCGACGCCGTGCTCGAGCCGGCGGGCGCGATCAGCGGCACCGTGACGAGTGAAGGGGGAGGGGAGTTCTCCCGACTGACCGTGACCGCCTTCCGGCTCGACGGTGCCGGTTGGCAGCCGTTCGCCGGCACCACCGTGATCTACGACAGCCAGTACGAGCTCGGCGGCCTGCCGGCGGGAACCTACAGGCTCAAGTTCCTCGGCGGATCGATCTTCAACCCGAACACCGGCATCGTCGAGTTCTACGACGACGCGCTGACGGTCGACGACGGGACCGACGTACCGGTGGTGGTGGGCCAGACCACCGCGGGCATCGACGCCGTGCTCGAGCCGCGCGGACCGGGTGCGATCTCGGGCCTGGTCACCGACGCCGCTGGGACCGGCCTGGCGGGAATCGAGGTCCGGGTCTACGACGACCAGTTCGCTCTCGCTGAAACCGGCACGACGGCGATCGACGGTAGCTACCTCATCGATGATCTGTTCAGCGGCCGCTACTCGGTCGAGTTCGTCGATCCGACCGGGACGTATCCGAGCGAGGCGTACGACAACGTCGCCTCGATCGACCTCGCAACGCCGGTCCTCGTCGGACAGGGAACGACCGCGGGCATCGACGCCGTGCTCGACGGACCGGGCGGGGGGCCGGGTGGCGGCGGTGTTCGCGGTGTCGTCACCGACGCCGTGAGCGGCGCGCCCATCGAGGGCATCGAGGTGCGCTGCGTCGACGAGTTCTTCGGCCTCGTCGACGGCTGCGCGGCCACGACCGGCCCCGACGGCCGATTCCGGCTCGGCGGCTTCCTGCCGACGGGCGCCTACTTCGTCGAGTTCCGCGCCTCAGACGGGTTCTTCGCCGGGCAGTGGTACGACGGCGTCCGACCGCCGCTCCAGCCGACGCCGGTCGCCGTGGTCGAGGGCGCCTGGACCGATGGTGTCGACGCCGCGCTCGAGCCGGCCGGCGGCATCAGCGGCACCGTGATTAACGAGGGCGGCAACGCCTACTCCCGGACCACCGTCACCGCTTTCCGGCAGACCGGTTCGTCGTGGGTGGAGTATGCCCGCACAGACCTCTTTTACGACACGGCGTACGAGCTGCGCGGGCTGCCCGAAGGCACGTATCGCATCAAGTTCCGCGGCGGGTCGATCTTCAACCCGAGCTACGGCGTCGAGGAGTACTTCGACGACGTCGGCTCGATCGATCTCGCCACCGACGTCGAGGTGTCGGTCGGCGTGGTGACCCCGGGCATCAGCGCGGTGCTCGGCAACCTCGGGGGCGGCGGCGACGTGATGAACCCCGCCTTCGACACCGGGCTGGAGGGCTGGCAGGTCGAGAGCAGTGCCGGCGTCTCGGTCCACCACGGCGTGCCCGATGTCGGCGGCAGCGCGCTGTCCGGCTCGCTCGAGATCACCGACATCGGTGGCGCTCCGCCGGCGGCGACGGTCTCCCAGTGCCTGCCGGTCGACGCCGGTTCGGTGGTCGACTTCGGCGCCTGGTCGCGGGTCACCGGTGCGGGTGCCTCCGCGGCCGCCACCTCGGTGCGTCTCGAGGTCTACGACGACGTCGACTGCAACGGCACGCTTCTCGCCGGTGCGACCTCGCCGGTGCGCATCGGCGTTCACGACTGGTCGCCGGTGGTCGGCTCGGCGTCGGTGCCGACCGGTGCCACGGCGGGCCGGCTCGTGCTCAGCGTGGACGCCCCGGTCACCGGCGAGCTCGCCGCCAACTGGGACGAGGCCTTCGTCGAGCGCGCCACCGATGCGCTCTTCGTCGACGGTTTCGAGTCCGGCTCGACCGGCGCGTGGGGCGACGCGACGCCGTAACCTCGCATCCGCCACCCACCCGGCGGTTCGGGATGGGCGAGATCAGCTCGCATTTTCTTCACGGCGAATTCACCCTGTGTTCGCTCAGGGGTAACTCCGAGGTTCCACCGTAGGGCGACGCGTGTTTCGAGCGCGGTCGTTCTGTATTTGTCCAGGTGGAGAAGAAGGAGGAAGCCATGAGGGAACGTACCAATCTGATGGTGTGCCTGGTGCTCTGCATCGGTCTCGCCGTCGTCGCATCTTCGCCGGTTTTTGCTCAGGACACCGGTACCATTGAAGGCACCATCACCGGGCCCGAGGGCAACCCGGTTCCGGGCGCCAGCGTGATGGTCGTCGGGACCCGGATCGACAGCTCGACGAATCGTCTCGGGCGGTATCGCCTGGACCGGGTGCCGGCAGGCGAACAGCAGATCTTCGTCAGCTTCATCGGTCTGTCTGATCAGACCATTGCCGTCGAGGTCGAGGCGGGTGCGATCGTGAACGCCGATGTCACTCTGGAGCTCGAGACCTTCACCGGTACGGTGACGGTGTCCGGTGACCCGATTCTCGCCGGCCAGGCGCAGGCCCTGAACGAGCAGAAAGTCGCGCCGAACATCGTCAACGTGATCTCGTCCGAGCAGATCCAGTTCTTCCCGGACACCAACGCCGCCGAGGCGACGCAACGGATCCCCGGTTTGTTCATCCAGCGCGACCAGGGCGAGGGCCGCTACGTCCTGGTTCGCGGCACCCCGGCCGATCTCAACCGGACCCAGATCGACGGCGAGGTCATTCCGGCGCCCGAGGGAGACAAGCGCCAGGTCGCCCTCGACGTGATCCCGTCCGACGTGCTGGAGACGATGCGGGTGTCCAAGGCCTTGACGCCGGACCAGGACGCCGACGCCATCGGCGGTATCGTCAACCTCGAGTTCAAGGATGCGCCGTCCCGGCAGTTTCTCAACGTCAGTCTCGGCGGCTACTACGGCGACCTGCGCGACGGCGACGGCATTCAGGCCGGCGTCAGCTGGGGAAATCGCTTTGCCGACGACGCTGTCGGTGTCGTGCTGTCGGCTTCCTACACCGACATCACCCGCAACACCGAGAACTTCGAGGCTGATGACTGGGACGAGGGCTCGCCCGAGGAGTTCCAAACCCGCGACTACAACGTCAACCGGGAGCGTCTCGGTCTGGTCGCCGCCTTCGACTGGCGGGCGTCGGACTCGAGCGTG
>JASFPU010000271.1:0-5123 GCA_050115855.1 Holophagae bacterium | reverse complement strand
AGCACTTGTCGTATGGCTCGCGTTCACGAGCGCAGTCATTGCAGGAGAATCCCCCACCGTCGAGGACCAAATGGCAGGCCTCGTCGCAATGTGCGCCGAGAGCGAGCAGGCACGGGCCCAACGCCATGCCGAGACTCCTCTTTATGACCGGCTCGGCGGCTCCGAGAAGATCACGGCAATGACCGCCGAGATCATCCGCCTCCATTCGATCAACCCCGACTTTCGGCGATTCTGGGGCGAGATCGACGAGGAACGATTGATCAAGAACGTCAGCGACTTCGTCTCGACCGGGACCGGCGGACCCAAGGTCTACGAGGGTCGCGACATGCCGAGCGCACACGCCCACCTCGAGCTCAGCGCGGCCGACTTCCTGTCCGCTGGCGGCGACGTGATGCACGCCATGCAGAACAAGGGCTACGGTGAAAACGAGATCCAGGAGATGGTCTGCATCCTCGTTTCGATGAAGGATCAGGTCATTACGAAATGAACTGAGACCGACCTCCGAAAGGACGAACGGCTGGACCAGGTCCAGCCGTTCGTCCTTTCGGAGCCAGCGGTCTCTCGTCGTCGATTCACTCTTCCCTTCGGATGAGCTTGCCGAGCTCGGCGTGGTCGGGTTTGATGAGCTCGGCGACCCGGTCGGTGTCGATCTCGGTGACGATGATGTCGCCGACCTCGGTGTTGACGTCGGAGAAGATCCCGAGCTTGGCCATGCCCTTGGTCTGCATGAGGTTGTCCTCGGTGGGCGTGACGTAGTGGATCGACTCGGCCTTGTAGCGGTGGATGAGGAACAGGTGGATCACCGTCATGAGCCGCTTCTGGCGCAGCCCGTGGTCGATGGTCTCCTGGTCGCGCACCGACAGGATGCTTTTGCCGCGGCGGTCGGAGATGGTCGCGAAGACGACCCGCGCGACCTCCTCGTTCTCAGGATTGAGCACGCGCAGCCGGAGCAGCTCGGAGCCGGCCTTCTCGGGCCGCAGCTGGACCCGCAGCGGATCCGAGATGCCGTAATGCTCGCGCCACAGGTCGAGCCACTCCTCGAGCAGCCGCGGCGGGACCTCGGTCTCGACGAGGTGCTGGACCTGGGTCGAGCCCTTACCCATGGCCTTGGTCGTCGCGGTGCGGCCGGAGGAGGCCATGAGCGCGCCGTCGAGCCGCGGCCCGCCGACCAGGGTCTGGGGCGTCTTGTACGGCGACTCGACGAGCCGGATCTTGCGTTGCAGCTTGGCCAGCGCGAGCATGCCGTCCTCCTTCAGGGCGCGGGCGAAGTCCTCGACCGCCATGCCGTCGACCTGGTGGCCGCCGTAGGTGATGAAGTTGAAGACGAAGCCGAGCGTGCCGAGCTCGGCGGGGAAGGCGGTCATCTCCTCGTCGGTCATTCCGGTGGTGTCCCAGTTGAACGACGGCGACAGGTTGTAGGCGAGCATCTTGTCCGGGAACCGGGCGTGGATCTGGTCGGCGAAGATCTTCGCCTCGTGGAGGTTGGCGGTCTTGGTCTCCATCCAGATGACGTCGCAGAAGGGCGCCACCGCGAGCGACTTGGCGACCGCGTAGGGGATGCCGCCCTGGACCGGGTAGTAGCCCTCGGGGGTGCGTGCGAGCTCGGGGTCCCAGTCGACGTGGATGCCGAGTGAGAACGCCTTGTCCCGCGCCTCCTGCCAGGACGCCCGCGACGACCAGTCGAGCCACTCCTCGACGGTGAAGTCGAAGGTCTGGCCCTGCTCGACGTGGAAGCTCAGGGCGTCGGCCACCGCCTGGCCGAAGGTCTTGATCCGCGCCTCGGCCTCCCACAGATCGACGAAGCGGTTGACCGCCTGGTCGAGGACGGTCTCCACCGGCAGGAAGCGGTCGGCGGCGTGGGCGTCGAGCAGGTCGCGCATGTAGCCGAAGACGCCGATCCTGTCGAGCCACGCTTCGGCCTTGGCATAGGCTGCATCGGAGATCCGGTAGAGCAGGTGGCCGTTGAGCTCCTCGACCCCCATCTCGTGAAACCGCTTGAGGATCGCGAGGTAGGTCACCTTCCAGCTCGGCACCGACAGGTTGGTGGCGCCGAGGATGAAGGGCTGGTCGCGGCCGTCGCCGCAGCCGTCGAGGAAGGACGCGGCCTCGGCGTCGGTGCGGGCGACGATGATTCCGGGCACACCCATGACGTCGAGCTGCAAGCGCGCCGCGTTGAGCCGCTTGATCTGCTCGTCCACCGGGACCAGCACCTTGCCGCCCTGGTGGCCGCACTTCTTACAGCCCGGCTTCTGGTCCTCGATGTGGTAGCCGGGCACGCCGACCTCGACGAAGCGTCGGACGAGGTTTCGGACGTGGGCGTCGCCGCCGTGGCCGGTGTCGGCGTCGGCGATGATGAAGGGTCGGTAGTCGACCTTGGGCGTCCGGGCCCGCTGCGCGTCGGTCATCTTCGACCGGAGGTACTGCTGGTTGCGGTCGGCGGTGAGCAGCGCGCGGACGATGGGCGCCGCCTCGTCGGGCACCTGGCTCAGCGGATAGCTCGCGAGATCGGCCCCGGGGTCCTCGGTGATCGAGCCCTTGGCCGAGGTCGCCCAGCCGCCGAGGTAGATCCCCTCGATGCCGATCCGCTTGATCGCCACCGCCTGTCCCGGGGTGTAGGGGCCGAAGGTGGTGATCGATTTGCCGGCGGCGTGGAGCTCGCGCAGCCGGGCGTAGAACTCGGAGGCGGCGTTGCGGGCGACGGTGTAGTCCTGCGAGATCGTGCCCTGCTGCTGCGCGACCTGACGCGGGCTGTACAGACGCGTGATCCCTGCGAAGCGAGGGCCGTCCATGTACCTCTTCGCGGCGTCGACCCGGGCCTCGAACTCGGCGACCTCGTCGCTGTCCTGGTCGGCGGTGTCGAGGTTCTCGGTGATCCGGGTTCCGTCGTTCACGAAGGCCTCCATGTAGAGCGCGATCCGCTGCTTGGCGGTCTCGAGGTCGTGGTTGTTGAGGTTGATGTTGAGCAGGTCGATGTACCAGGGCAGCTTGGTCTCGGACGTCACGTAGGCCGCGACGATCTCGCGCGCGATCGGCACGGTCGTCGTCTTCGAGTGGTCCCAGACATCCTTGTCCCTGGCCGCGAGCAGCTTGTCGACCTCCTCGGCGAGCAGCCGGTCGAAGAGCTCGCGGCTGAAGACGTCGCCCGCCGTGACGCCGGTCTCGGGGTCGTCCTCGGTGAGCGGCGCCGACTTGTGCAGCCACTCCCACAGGATCGACAACCGAATCTCACCGGTGGCCATGTCCTCCATGAGGTAGAGGATGTCGTCGTCGCCGAAGAAGTCCGCGGGCTTGAGCGCCGCCGCCTGCATGCCCTGACCGAAGGCGTTGCCGTACTGCAGCGCCACCGACAACAGGTTGCGGGCGCCGCGCACGGTCCGGGGCGCGTCCTCGATCAGGTGGAGGCCATCGGCGTCGGCATCGGTGTAGGTCAGCGACGGAAACTCACGGCCGAGCTGGTTGGCCTCGCCCACGTTTTCCCACACCGGGCGGACGATGTGGACCATCTTCCAGTGCGCCACCCACTTTCCGCTGGCGCCTTCGTGCTGCTCGCGCTCGGCGCCCGCGACCGCCTTCTCCATGCTCCTCGCCACACCCTCCTTCGAGCCGACCGGGATGTTGGGTTCCATCCCGCCCTGCCACAGCGCGCAGCGGCCGTTGCGGTCCGGCGTGTTGACCGCCCGGCGCACCCGGTCCTCGTAGGTCCGCATGTAGCCGTAGGTCATGACGATGGGCTCGATGTTGGGATTGATGAAGTCGGGATCCCAACCGTTGGCGTCGGCCACCGAGTTGATGTAGTCCCAGCGGCCGGTGTTGTAGCCGACGAAGTGCGGCGCGAGCGCGGCGCGGATCTCCATGAGCTGGAAGGTCGCCTCGAGCTGCTCGACGAGGACGTAGACCTTGATGGTGCCGACGTCAAGCCCGAGGTGGCGCTCGAGCGCGGTCAGCATCTCGTTCCACAGCGCTGCCTCCTCGGCGGTCTGGATCTTGGGCAGGTAGAGCACCACCGAGGCGCCTTTGGCGTGGAGATTCTCGTGGTTGTTGGTGACATACAGCGCGAGGTCGACGATGGAGGCCGCCATGGCGGTGCCGTCGGCGTCCCGGACGTGCCGGTCGTCGAGGTGGAGTCCGCGGCAGCGGTACAGAATGGTGGTGAAGCCGAGCTGTTCTTTCCAGTCGTCGATGATCTGCCGACCGAAGAAGCCCTCCGCCCATTCGTTCATCTGGCCGGCGACCTTCTCGGCGACCTCGAAGAACAGCGGATCATCCGCGATGGCGAGCTTCAGGTTGCGGATGTTGTCGACCGACATGGTGTTGATCTGGCCCAGCGCATCCTCGCCGTCGAACATCCAACCGTCGGCGCCGGACAGCAGGGCGTACGCGACGTTGCGCAGGCTCGACTCCAATGGTGCGTTCGGCTTCGCCCCGGGACCCGTTCCCTGGATCCACTGGCGCTCCAGGTCGTGCGGAATCTCCGACCCGTCGAAGTTCCCGGCACGGGCATCGGCCACCGTGATCGAGGTCCGCGGGATGGTCGCGTCCTCGTCGAGG
The DNA here is from genome assembly GCA_050115855.1 of Holophagae bacterium. GTDB lineage: Bacteria > Acidobacteriota > Thermoanaerobaculia > Thermoanaerobaculales > Sulfomarinibacteraceae > JAHECW01. The sequence continues at coordinate 575 of JASFPU010000271.1, read as the reverse complement.
AAGACGATCCGCTGACGACTGGCGTAGCGCCGTGCCCGGCGGCGCGTGCGCTTGGTCATCAGCGCCTTCTGCTCGCGGTTGTACGGTGCGAGGGCCTCGATGGCGGCGAGCGCCTCGGGCGTGTAGACGTCGGGATAATCCTCGAGCAGATTGTCGCGGATGCGGAGGCGGGTGGAAGCGGCGTCTGCCATGCGATCGGCCTTTCTCGTTGTCCTGTGGTCAGCGATCCGAGCGGGTTCGATTCGTCGAGCTTCAAGTGGTGTATGGAATTTCCGCAGTGCGGCATTTATTCCGCGAGCCGGTGCGATCGAATCGACGCCGACGATGGGGCTTCCGGTGGCGTGGCCGATCACACGGTCGGGGACGGTCGGTGTCTTCGGTTACAGTGAAAACGACTGCACGGTCCATGGCACGACCACGTCAAGAAGAGGGAGTTCGATATGGAGATCACGACCTACCGTCGATTCGTCATTACCGGTGCAGTCGGCGACATCGCCGGCAGCATCATCGAGGTTTTCGCAGAGGCAGGAGCGCGCCTCGCGCTTGCTGACGTCGGTCTCGAGCCGATCGAGCAG
>JASFPU010000270.1:0-5130 GCA_050115855.1 Holophagae bacterium | reverse complement strand
CCGCTGCCCGATCGCCGAGCTGCGCCACGAGCTCGCGGCGATTGTCGAGCCGGCCGTCGACGGCGACCGTGAGCCCGCACACCGGGTCGACGTAGAGACCAGAGTCGGCGGTGTCGGCCGCCGAGACGGCAACCGGTCGACTCCAGATCCCACACGGACCCCGGAGCCTGACCGCGTCTGACCAGGAGGCGTCGAGTCCGGTCGCCCGGATCATGGGTTCGAGCTCGTCGGCCGCCGCCGGACGGCCGTCTCGATGAACCACGGCGCACAGTCGATTCATCGCGTCATGCCGGCGGGGACCCGGTCGACATCACGGCTGCCGGTGCTCCAGCAGCCCCCGTTCGACGAGGTCGGACACCAGGGCCGACACGTCCTCCCAGAGCGGCTCGGCCTCGACGTCGTACTCGGTGAGGATGATCTGCATCGCGTGCCGCAAGCTGTCCGACGAGGTCACGGCCTCGAGCACGCGGGTGCCGATTTCGTCGAGACTGAAGGTCTCGTTGGTGCGGAGCTTGAGCAGGACCGCTTCGCCTTCCAGCGTGCGCACGAGCACGTCCTCCGGCAGCCGATATCGATCCGATGGCCTTGGCAATGCTGGAGATGCGGTCATCCAGCGCAGCCTACCACGCCGCGTGAGGCACCCGGCGACGATCAGACAGCCGTCCATCGCCGCAGCCGAACGAGCTCGCTGCGCGACGAGCGGCATCGAGGTCGGAGTGCTGGACTCCAATGCGGGCGCCGACCGGGACCCGCTCAGCTCGCCCCTTCTGCCACTGCGTTGCGAGATCGACCGAGATGCGGCGTCGGGTCACGACGTCTCGCTCTGCCCGCCGCTCGTCACCACGCCGAGCTGCTTGGCCCGCCGTCGCCACTCGGACCGGGCAGCGGCCCGTAGGTCCTCGACGCTGTCGACCTCGTCGACGATCTCGAGGTCGAGCAGGGTCTCGACCAGGTCTTCCAGGGTGACGACACCCGCCGTGCCACCGAACTCGTCGATCACCGCGGCAATGTGCTCGCGCGACGACAGGAAGAGGTCGAGCAGGTGTGACAGCCGAGTGGTCCCGGGGACGAAGAACAGCTCGCGTCGCAGGTCCTCGAGCTCGAGATCGTCCTGACCCTGGGCCGCACGCTCGAGGATCTCGTCCTTCAGCACGAATCCGGCCAGCGTGTCGATGGAGTTCCTGTAGATCGGAATCCGGGAGTACCGCATCGGCCGGTGCCGCTCGACGGTCTGGCCGACGGTGTCGGTCGCCGGCAGCGCGAAGATGACCGTCCGCGGCGTCATCACCTGCGCCGCCGTCATCGAACGGAATCGGAGCAGGGCCTCGACGACCCTCGACTCGTCCTCGTCGAGCACCCCCTGCTGGGCGCCGAGATCGGCGAGCGCGCGGATCTCGTCGCGGCTGACGTGGACCGGGTTGTGTCGCGACGAGATCAGGCGGCTCGCCAGCGCGCTCAACCAGACGAGCGGCTTCAGCGGGACGATGATCCACGCCAGCAGCCGCGTCACCGCCGGCGCGAGCTGCTTCCAGTACACCGCGCCGATGGTCTTCGGGATGATCTCGCTCAGGAACAGGATGGCGAGCGTGAGCAGCGCCGAGAACAGGCCCAGCCAGTTGCTGCCGAAGACTCTCGCCGCCTGGGCGCCGGCGCCCGCCGCGCCGACCGTGTGGGCGATCGTGTTCAGCGACAGGATCGCCGCGAGCGGTTCGTCGATGTTCTCCTTGAACCGCCGCAGGCGCACCGCCGTGCGCGGCCTGCTTTCGCCGAGCGACGCCAGGTAGCCCGGTGTCACACTGAGCAGCACCGCCTCCATGATCGAGCACAGGAACGACACGCCGATGGCGAGCACGATGTAGAGTCCGAGCAGGGTCATGCACCCCGAGACTACGACGACGGCTCCCCGACGGCAACCACCGGCGCAGCGGCGGCGCCCGGCGCGAGACGGGTCACGACGACCACGTCTTGCGAACGACCCGGTGGCTCCACTACTGTTGTTCGGGTTTTCTGACAACGAAAGGCGCTGCCATGGCTGCGAGACGCAATCGGCACGAACCCGCCGTCAACCTCAACCTCAACGTGCGCGGCATGAAGCCGTCGGCGACGGTGGCGATCAACGAACGCTGCGACGAGCTGAGGAAACAAAATCGGAAGATCTACAAGCTCGGCCTCGGCCAGTCGCCGTTCCCGGTACCGGAGCCGGTGGTCGAGAAGCTCCGGACCAACGCGTTCCAGAAGGACTACCTGCCGGTCAAAGGGCTGCACGCCCTGCGCCGGGCGGTGGCCGACTACTTCCGGCGCAGCCAGGGACTGCAGTTCACCTGGGACAATGTCATCGTCGGTCCGGGCTCGAAGGAGCTGATGTTCCTGCTCCAGCTCGTGTATTACGGCGACCTCGTGATCCCGACCCCGAGCTGGGTGTCCTACGCGCCTCAGGCGCAGATGGTCGGTCGCCAGGTGCAGTGGGTGCCGACCCGACCCGAGGACGACTGGCACCTGACCCCGGACCAGCTCGAGGCGCTGTGCCGGACCGATCCGTCGCGGCCGAGGATCGTCATCCTCAACTACCCCGGCAACCCGACCGGCAGCACCTACAGCGTGAGCCAGCTGAAGGAGATCGCGCGGGTCGCCCGCGAGTACCGCGTCATCCTCCTGTCCGACGAGATCTACGGCGAGCTCCACCACAAGGGACAGCACGTGTCGGTCGCCCGCTTCTACCCGGAGGGCACCATCGTCAGCGGCGGCCTGAGCAAGTGGTGCGGCGCCGGCGGCTGGCGCCTCGGCGTCTTCAGCATCCCGTCGTCCCTCGCCTGGCTGCAGGACGCGATCGCGGCGGCGGCCAGCGAGACCTACACCTCGACCAGCGCGCCGATCCAGTACGCCGCGGTGCGCGCCTTCGAGGGGGGTCTCGAGATCGAGCGCTACCTCTGGCACTCGCGTCGCGTGCTCGGTGCGCTCGGCCGGTGGTGTGCCGCCACGCTGGCCGACGCCGGCATCTCGACCGCCCGCCCCCAAGGCGCCTTCTACCTGTTCGCCGACTTCTCGGAGCACCGGAAACGGCTGCGCAAGCGCGGCATCACCGATTCCCTCGAGCTGTGCACGAGACTGCTCGACGAAACCGGGGTCGCGATCCTGCCCGGCAGCGATTTCGGTCGCCCGCCGGATGAGCTCACCGCGCGCCTGGCGTACGTCGATTTCGACGGCGCGCGGGCGCTCGCCGCCGCCGAGCGCCGACCGGCCGACGCGCCGCTCGGCGAGTCGTTTCTCACCGACTACACCGGTGCCGTCGTCGAGGCGATCGACCTCATCGCCGCCTGGGTCAGCGCAGACCGTGGCCGATCACGGAGGGGCTGACCGAGAGGAGGGGCGGCCCAACCGGATGGCAGTTTGATAGCCTGCGGCGTCACCCGAGGAGGTCCGTCGATGTCCGCGACACGTCAGGAGAGCAACGTTGGTCCTTCGGTCCCCTGGCCCGCCATCGTGGCGGCCGCGTTGACCGTCGTGCTGGTCGCCGTCGGCGTCATGATCTGGAGGACACCGGAGCCGGCGTCCCGGGAGTCGCTGGTGATCGCGACGGGCTCCGAGTCCGGTGTCTACCACGCCATCGGGACCGCACTCGCGCGCTCGATCGAGCGGCGCGGCCTCGCCCACCGCGTCGAGGTCAGGGCCAGCCAGGGGTCGGTCGAGAACATGCGCCTGCTGGAGTCCGGGGCGGTCGATCTCGCCCTGATTCAGAGCGACACGCCCCCGGGCCCCTCGGCGCGGCTGATCGCGAGCCTGTTCGACGAGGAGCTGCACGTGCTGGTGTCCCGTGACCTGGCCGAGCGGATCCGGACAGTGACGGACATCGACGGAACCCGGGTATCGCTCGGCGACCGCGAGAGCGGCACGCGCCAGGTGGCACAGAGGGTGCTCGACCACTTCGAGATCGGCGTCGCGGAGGACCGTCCGCTGACCCCCGAGCAGGCGGTCGACGCACTCGAGACTGGCGAGATCGACGCCCTGTTCACCCTGACGGCCGTACCGGCGGCCAGCGTCACCGAGCTCGCGCGCCGCGACGCGGTCCGTTTCGTCACGCTCGGCGACCCCCAGCTCGCGGGCAACCCCGCCGATGCGCTCGCGTTGATCTACCCCCGCCTGCACCCGGCGGTGATCCCGCAGTCGACCTACGGCCATCTACCCCTCGAACCGACGCTGACGATCGGCGTCACCGCCGAGCTGATGTGCGCCCACCGGCTGGACGACGAGCTCGTCCGCGACCTCACCCGCGCCGTGTTCACCATGCAGACCGAAGGTGGGTCGATGTCGGACGCCGCGACCGCGGTCGCCGGCCGGATCAGCGAACGATACGTCCCGGGCGGCGGCAGCGTGCCGTACCACCGGGGCGCCATGGCGTACTACGAGCGATTCGAGCCGCCCTTCGTCGTGCAGTACGCGGAAGCGATCTCGCTCGGTTTGACGCTGCTGGTGGGCGTCTGGTCCGGCTCGGTCGCGATCCGGCAGTGGATCCAGCGCCGCAAGAAGAACCGGATCGACGCCTACTACATCGAGGTCACCCGCGACCCGCCCGACCTGACGAGCGCCTCTCACGACGAGCTCCTCGCTCGGCGGGCGCACCTGATCAAGGTCCGCGAACGCGCGTTCGCCGATCTGGTCAGGGAACGGCTCGAGGCCAACGAGTCGTTCTCGATCTTCCAGAACCAGGTAGCCGGCGAGCTCGCGTCGATCGCGGTGACGCTCCAGCACCTCGAGTAGCGGCCCCGCCGGCCGATTCCGACGACCGCCCCGCAGGTCTCACCCTGTTCACCGACGGCTTCGAGTCCGGCGACGCGAGCTCGTGGTCGAACGGCTCGCCGTAGCGAACCGGGTGGGCGACTGATGTCAGCCGGCTCTGGCTCGGCTCGGACACGAACCGCGGCACCGCATCCTCAGCGCCCAGCACCGATCCGGCCCCGGGGTTGACAACCAGCAGGCTGCGCACGAGACACCGGCGGTCGCGGTTGGGTCGCTCGACGCGGGCGCAGCTGCGCATGCACTCGACGCTGGCGGTTTCAGGGCATCGGTCGCATCGTGAGTGGTTCATGCCAATCGAAGGTAGGGCGGCCCGAGGACCACGTCCTCAAGGGAATC